>SXJH01000087.1 GCA_005779435.1 Nitrosomonas sp.
AAGGAATTGCTGTTGATTCACAGTTTATCCGGCATGAAGGATCTGGAGAATAAATCCACGCACGACGGATTGACCGGTGCGTATAACCGCACCTATTTCGACGAAGTGCTGGCGCGCGAATTTCAATTGGCGCAACAAAACAACTTGCCATTGACGATAGCGATGATCGATATCGATCACTTTAAGCGGATAAACGATACCTATGGCCATGCAGCAGGGGATGCGCTGCTGGTTGCCCTGGTTGAGTCGATTCAAAAGCAAATTCGCCAGGACGATACGTTCAGCCGTTACGGCGGCGAGGAATTTGCGCTGATAATGCCGGGAACACCGCTTGCAGCCGCAAGGAATCTGGTTGCGCGATTAAAAACCGCGATTGCCGGGATTGCCTGCCGTTCCGGCGAAGATCATTTGATACAAGTTACCGTTTCCATCGGCGTTGCCGCTTATCCTGGAAATTCGGCGCGCATCCATCGGCCCAATGATCTGATTCAGGCTGCGGATACTGCGCTATATGACGCTAAGCGTGCGGGGCGCAATCAAATCAAGGAATGGAGCGAGCAATGATTCCATGCGCTTGGATAATTGCCGTTTTCTAATGCAGCGATGAATCTGATCGTCCAGGGACTGGAGGTTAATAACAGCGACTTGAGAGCGGTGGCGAAACTCGCCCGGGCGGACGGTATTGAACGCATCACCGGCCAGGCTTTCCGATTGACGAACGCGGCGTATTCCGATGAAATCCCCAGGTACTGCGCGGAAGCCGAATTGGATTTCGCATTTGTCGATGCCGAGCGCAAATTGACCGATTTCAAATTGATTGCGATGGATATGGATTCCACGTTGCTGGCGATCGAATCCATCGACGAGATTGCCGATATGCTGCAAATCAAGCCGCAAGTGGCTGCAATTACATTGCAAACCATGCGCGGCGAGATCAGTTTCGAGGAGAGTCTTGCGCGCCGCACTCAATTGCTGAAAGGCTTGCATCAAGACGCTCTGCAACAAGTGTACGATGAACGTGTGAGGCTCAGTCCGGGCGCGGAAAAAATGCTGCTGCAAGCCAAACAAGCCGGTTTGAAGACCATGGTGATCTCCGGCGGTTTTACGTTTTTTACCGAGCGAATCAAGGTGAAATTGGGCTTCGATTACGCTGCCGCCAATGTTTTGGCCATTGAGAATCAACACCTGACGGGCGAGGTTGTCGGGGAAATCATCGGCCGGGAAGGAAAGGCTCGCGTATTGCAGCAAGTTCGCGACGAATTGGGGTTGCAGCGCGAGCACATCATTGCCATCGGCGATGGCGCCAACGATCTCGGCATGATAGCAGAAGCCGGTGTCGGCATTGCGTATCATGCCAAGCCGATCGTCAAAGCGCATGCGACTTATGCGCTCGATTACGTCGGCTTGGACGGTGTGATCAATTTATTCAAATAACAGCGGCGGTTTGCGCAAAGCCGCGTGCTCAGTAATCGGGTTCGTACATCAGCGACCTGACGTAACCGTTCAAATCCTCCGGCAAGTTCGTAGCCGTCAATCCTTCCCGCTTGGCCACCTGACATACCGCAACCGCAATCGCATGGGATACTTCGCGTACTCGCGGCAATGCCGGATAAACCGCACCGTCGCCGATTTCTTGTTCGCTGACGATATTTGCCAAAATCCGCGCGGCTGCCAAGAACATGCTTTGCGTGACCAGCCGGGCATCGCTTGCATAAACGCCCAGACCGATGCCGGGGAAAATATACGCATTGTTTCCCTGCGACGACTTAAACACCCGGTTGCCGTACTGCACGGGGGCAAACGGGCTGCCGCTGGCAAAAATAACGCGCCCGTCGCTCCAACGATAGGCTTGCTCTGCCGTGCATTCGGTGTGCGAAGTCGGGTTCGATAGCGCGATAATCACCGGCCGGTCGTTGACGGCGGCCATTTTGCGCACGACGGCTTCGGTGAAGGTTCCGGCGACGCCGGTTGCGCCGATCAGCACATCCGGTTTGATTGCTTCAATGGCGTCGGTAAAGCTGCAAGCGGCGTGTTCATGCGCATACGCTTTGACGCGCGGCTTGATATTTTCGCTGGCGGCGGTCAGCAATCCTTTGCGGTCGATGAACCAAAGCCGTTTTTGCGCGGCGACTTTAGTCAATCCGGTTGCGCAAAACGCATCGACGATGAGTTCCGCAGCGCCGCTTGCGGCAGAACCCGCTCCCAGAAACATGATGTTAAGATCGCGAAAATTTTTTCCCGTGATGCGGCAGGAGCTGTAAATGCCTGCCAGGGTGACCGCAGCAGTGCCTTGGATATCGTCGTTGAAACAGCGAACGGTATCCTGATAGCGTTCGAGAAACTCGAATGCGTGCGGTGTCAGAAAATCTTCGAATTGGATCAATGCGCGCGGAAAACGCTGCCGCACTGCATGCACAAATTCATCCACCAACGACCGGTAAGCATCGTCGGCGATTCTCGGATGCGGGTAGCCGAGATACAGCGGATCTTCGCGAATCGGCAAATTGTTGGTGCCGACATCGAGCATGACCGGCATGCATTGCGCCGGATCGATACCGGCGCAAGCGACGTACAGCGCGACCTTGCCGATCGGGATTCCCATACCGTTGGCGCCGAGATCGCCCAGACCTAAAATACGCTCGCCATCCGTAACCACGATGACGCGAATATCTTCTTCCGGCCAATTTTTTAGAATGGCGGCAATGTCGCCGCGATCTTCCGGCGTGATATAAAACCCTTGCGGTTTTCTGAAAATATGCGCGAATTCCTTGCATGCTTCGCCGACGGTCGGGGTGTACACCAGCGGCATGATTTCTTCGATATGGTCGATCATGGTGCGGTAGAAAAGCCGCTGATTGCGCTCCAGCAATGCGTTGAGAAAAATGTATTTTTCGATGGCGCTGCTTTTTGCGCGCAAGCTGCCCAGCACACGGTCGATCTGTTTGCCGATACCGGCAACATCGTAAGGCAGCAATCCGCGCAATCCGTAAAGTTCGCGCTCTTCGCGGGTAAATCCGGTCGATTTGGTTTGCGCCGGATCGATCAATAGCGCTTTGCCGCGTAAATTTTTTATCATCGAAGCGATCTCCTGAGAATCTAAATGGTCATACGGTTATCGTTGCGATTTCGAACGATCCGGGAAAATCCCCGGTTGGACAATCCGGATAGCGAAAGATAAACTTATTCGTGTTTATCGTGCTTCCGAGTTTTTTATCCGAGAAGTTTTTAGTCAATCGTTTTATGAGGCCATCTGAACAAAATCATGAGTCAATCACCGTTTTCAATGCCGGATCCCGGTTTATATACCGAAGAAGAAGTAGCGCAATTAGTCCACGCATTTTATGCCAAAGCCAGAAAAGATCCAGGACTGGGACCGATTTTCGAAGCGCATGTAATCGACTGGGATGCGCATTTTGTGCAAATGACCAATTTCTGGTCCGCGCAACTGCGCGGCACCAGCCGGTTTCGCGGCGCACCGATGCCCAAGCATATCGCATTACCCGATTTGACCGCCGAATTGTTTGAGCGCTGGCTTCAGCTTTTCCGGCAGACGACCGAGGAATTGGGAAATCCGAATTTGCAGCAGCATGCCAACGCCATCGCTTCCTTTATCGCAACCCGGTTGTGGCAGGGTTATCAAATGAGCAATTATCCGGACAAACAGCCGGTGGCGTTGCGTATCGCTCAATTTTAGAGCCTTATATTGAAAAGTATCAAAAGCAAGATCATTGTTTTTTCTGTCCTGGCAACATTGATCCCTTCATTGGGATTGGGTGTGCTGTCATTTCAACAGAACGAAACCATGATCGGCGAAAATGTGACCCGCGAACTGCGCGCGCTTGCTCATTACGCAAGCCGGGAACTGGATTTGTGGATTAAAGAGCAAACTCTGGCGGCACGCGAACTTGCAACATCCAGAATGTTGATCGATGGATTATCGATAGAAAAACAAGCGCAAAAAAATAAACAACCGGCTCAGCAGCAAGCGCTGAATCTTTATCTGAAGTCTGTGCATAAACATCTTGACACTGTTTTGGAGCTTACGGTCATTGATGCAAGCGGAAACTTCGTCGCCAGCAATGTGGATTCGCCGGTCTTCTCGACACTCGCCTCAGATTGGGCGGAACAAGTGACAGCACAAGGCGAGATGGTTTTGCCGCCGCACTGGAATGCGCAGCATGCAGCCGCGATATTGAGTATTTCAGTGCCGGTTTTGTCGGCGGATGATTTTGTGTTGGGCGCACTGATCGTAACCTTCGATATGCGCAATATTCAACCGAACTTGAAAGACAAAGTGAAATCGCCGCCCGGCGATGTTTTGCTATTGGATAGCCTTGGGTATGTCATGTTGACGAGCGGCGTATCGGCGTCCGATAGCCGTCAGCCCATGTTGCTGGACACGGATACCGTCAAAAAATTGCTGAAAAACCCGGGAGGATATGAGGTTTTCTTCAATCCGCAGCAAGAAAAGATAGCGGGATTGGCGTATATGTCGGAGAAAATACCGGTTACGATCATTGCGAACAAAAGCCATAAATCGATTTACGATGCATGGCAGCAGCAGCGTAACTTATTCATAGGGCTAATTTGCGTTATCTTACTGCTGGTTACATTCACCGCCTTTCGCATGAGTCATACGATTGTCATTGCACTGCAACGGTTGATCGATGCGACGCAAAAAATTGTGAACGGCGATTTAAACGTTACGCTAACGCATTCGCAAAGCGATGAGATTGGTCAGTTGACACGCATGTTCAATCAAATGACCGATCGATTGCGGCAGAACCAAGTTGAAATTTCCGCCGCCAGCACCGCTATGCAAAAAAAGAACCGGCAATTGGCGCAATTGTCCGTAACCGACGGTCTGACCGGTTTGTATAACCGCAATAAACTGAACGCCATTATTGTCGACCAATTAGCACGCTACAAGCGAAATAAGCGCGCATTCGGGGTATTGATGATCGATATCGATCACTTTAAAACCTTGAATGACGGTTTCGGGCATGTAATGGGCGATGAGATTATCGTGGCAGTGGCCAAAAAAATATCGCAATCGATTCGGAGTATTGATTTTGCGGCTCGCTATGGCGGCGACGAGTTTGTTATTATCCTCGCTGAATCGTCTGTCGCCGATGCTGTTAGAACCGCCGAGCGTATACGAAAGAAGGTAGCGGCAGTGCGGTGCGGTGCTGAAGAAAGCGCATTCCAAGTCACGCTCAGCATCGGTGCGATCCAAAGCGAGCCTGGGGATAGCTCGCTGACAATCCTGCTGTCCCGCGTGGATGGCGCTTTGTATGAAGCAAAACGCGCCGGGCGCGATCAAGTCTTTAGCATCAAGCCGCAGGAAACTGTCTGATCTGCCACAAAACCGCTGTATATCGAACTTGCGACGATTTACGAATTTATTAGGTACACGCCGAATAATTCGGCAAACGAGATGAAGCACAAGGCGCACGGAACGCAAGCAGCCGAGACCTATCGACAAATAGGCGGGGGAACGATTCGCTCGTACAGCCACAATAAATCAGCGTTTCCCTTAGTTTGCGACTTGCTCGAGCATGGTATTCAGAATCCAACCTTCGCTGTCATGAGCCTGTACGCGAAACCACGATCCCTGGCTTGCAATGGCTGTTACCGCAGCGCCCTTTTTCAAAGTAACCAAAACTTTTGCCTGATTACTGGGCGCATTGCGCAGGTGGGCGGCCGATCTGGTGAAAAACTTGATCGGGGTAAGCAATTGAAGCGACATGTTGTTTTCGACATTGACCCTGTTTCGCTCTGTGCCGGTTAGCGTGCCGATTAAGTATCTTGCTTGGGATACATAATTCATGGCGGTGGCGTATTGATCTTTTTCGTACAGCCTGGACGCGGCTTCAATCAGGTGTTGCGCTTGAATTTTTATGATGCGCTCGTTGGCGGGAATTTTGATGCGTTCCAGTTGCGCGAGCGCCACTTCCGTTTCGGCAATCGCTGAGGCGGTTCCGGGCTTGGTGGCTAACCGATGCAATTTTACTTGCGCTTGCGTTGCTTCTTTATTGACTTCGCGTAATGTTTGCGCTTGGTTTTGCTGCTTGATTTGTTGATTTTTGATCAATTCGTCCTTTTCCACCACGATTTGTTCCAAACGAGCAATTTGATTTCTTAAATTTTCGAGCTCATGCGCTGTCGCCGGTGTTTCCGGATTGACCGGAGGCGGCACGATTTCTTGAGAAGCGCATCCGGCAAGAACAAAGACAAAAAGAACGGCAAACAACCGGCTGAACAAAAAATACAGGCGATTGATCAAAAGGTGTAGGCCGGCAAGTAAGAATGATTTCATCTTTTTTTCGTTGTGTATGACACGATACAGCATAACACTTAACTCCGAAGTATTTTATCCGTTTCTATGAGACATACGGAACAAGAATGATAAACTGAACCGAACCCTCATGGGTTCATCCCGATTTTTCTACTCGATAGTATTGACACAAATTAAATAAAGCAATTCAACCATGGAAACCTACGAAACGCTATTGGCGACGCTTGCTTTGATGATGGGAGCATCTTGGGCGAGCGGCATTAATTTGTACGCAGTCTTGTTGGTGCTGGGATTGGGCGGATCGACCGGGCATATCAGTTTGCCCGCCGAGTTGTCGGTGTTGCAGGATCCGTTGATTATCGGCGCTGCGGGTGTAATGTACGCAGTCGAATTTTTTATGGATAAGATTCCGGGGTTGGATTCGGTATGGGATTCGATTCATACTTTCGTTCGTATCCCGGCAGGCGCCATGCTGGCGGCAGGAGCGGTCGGCGATGTTACACCGGCGCTCGAAATTGCCGCCGGTATTTTGGGCGGCGGCATCGCGGCGACGAGCCATGCGACCAAAGCGGGTACGCGGTTATTGATCAACACGTCGCCCGAACCTTTCACCAATTGGTCCGCTTCTTTTTCGGGCGACGTGTTGGTGCTTTCCGGACTCTGGGCCGCTTTGAAACAACCCGAGTTATTCCTGGTGCTATTTGCCGTTTTTATGGCAATTGCCATTTGGGTGCTGCCCAAACTGTGGTATTTGATTAAAACGCTGCTGGCTAAAATCGGCACGTTTTTCGGCATGAACGTAGCGCAACCGGCGGCAAGCGCGGCGGAACATACGGCCGGGCATGATCCGATTTCCGCCTTGGAAAGGCTGCAACACCTGCGAGATAAAGGTGCGCTGACCGAGCAGGAATTCGAACAGCAAAAAAATAAAATCCTCAACGGCAGACCGCAATAAACGGCGTTATGCGGCAGCGCTGGGACATCTTTTGCACCGTCGTCGATAATTTCGGCGATATCGGCGTTTGCTGGCGTCTGGCCAAACAATTGGCGCATGAGCATTGCAAAACGGTGCGGTTGTGGATCGACGATTTAGCCAGTTTCTCCCGCATTGCGCCGGATATCGATCCTGCCGCCGAGCGGCAATTTGTCCAGGGAATTGAAATTTTTCTATGGCAAACGGCGTTCCGGGCGGTGGAACCGGCCGATGTCGTGATTGAGGCATTCGCCTGCGAACTGCCCGAGGCTTATGTTTTAGCCATGCTGCAACCGGCCGGGCAGCCGGTCTGGATCAATCTGGAGTACCTCAGCGCCGAACCCTGGGTCGGACAGTATCACGGCTTACCGTCGCCGCATCCCCGCCTTCCATTGACGAAGACATTCTTTTTTCCGGGATTTGTCCCGGGCACCGGCGGGTTATTGCGCGAAAAAGACTTAATGGCGCAGCGGCTGGCATTCACAGATGCGGACGAACAGGCATTTTGGCGAGACAAGAATCTGCCGCAACGCAATGTCGGCGAATTGCGCATTTCGTTGTTCGGTTACGATAATGCGCCTGCAGATAACCTCATTGCGGCGTTATCCATAAGTGCCGCACCGGTTTTGTTGATCGTACCGATGGGGAAATTGGCGGAACGCATTCTTTCGCTTTTCGGTTGCGCGGCATCGCAATGCGCAGCATCGATAACCCATAAGCGATTGACGGTGCGAATCATTCCATTCATGTCACAGATGGAATACGACCGGTTGCTGTGGAGTTGCGACGTCAATTTTGTGCGTGGCGAAGATTCTTTTGTGCGCGCGCAATGGGCGGGCAAGCCTTTCGTCTGGAATATTTATCCGCAGCACGACGCTGTGCACTGGGAGAAACTGGATGCTTTTCTGGATTTGTATACGGCGGATATGCCGCAAGCAATGGCGGCGGCTGTTCGCGCCATGTGGTCATGCTGGAACGGCAAGGCAGCGTTGAATACCTCGATTTGGATGAACTTCTTGTCCATGCGTGAGTCTCTGACGCAGCATAACCGGAATTGGAGCAATCGATTGATGGAACAAGACGATTTGGCATCCAATCTGGTGCGATTTGCGGAAAATAAGCTATAATCCGCTGCTTTTATTTGGGTACGTGCGTTGATAGAAAACGGCGTCATTTGCTGATAATCTCTTTTTTGGAATTTGAAATATGAAAACCGCAATGGAACTGCGCTCGGGTAACGTCATCATGGTCGGCAACGATCCCATGGTTGTGCAACGGGCGGAATTTACCAAATCCGGCCGTAACGCATCCGTGGTAAAAATGAAACTGAAAAACCTGTTTTCCAGTACCACCACGGAAACCGTCTACAAGGCGGATGAGAAGTTCGATTTGGTGGTGTTGGACAAAAAGGAGTGCACTTACAGTTACTTTGCCGATCCGCTGTATGTTTTTATGGATGCGGATTATAACCAGGTCGAAGTTGAAGCGGATAACATGGCGGACGTGCTGAATTATCTGATCGACGGTATGGAAGACGTTTGCCAAGTGACTTTTTACGACGGCAAAGCGATTTCGGTGGAATTGCCCAACACCATCGTGCGCGAGGTTGAATACACAGAACCCGCAGTGCGCGGCGACACTACCGGAAAAATCATGAAACCGGCACGCTTGGTCGGAACCGGTTTTGAAATTCAAGTGGCGGCGTTTGTAGAAATCGGCGACAAGATCGAGATCGACCCGCAAACCAACGAATTCCGCAAGCGGACTCAATAAGCGCTGCGTACGAACAAACGGATCGGCGTTGTCGGGCTATTTGTCGTCGATAACGCTAATCCGTTTTGCATTGCGTTTCATGACCCCCCATTTCGATTCGGTTCTAAATAACCAGCGCAGCAAACCGACTAACCGCCAGTAGCTGTTTAATTGCCGATAGCCGAAGTTCTCGATGACCGAAACCAGAAATAACCTCAGCAAATCGCCGGGACGCCGGTAAATCCGGTAGGACATTTCCTCGAGCAGCAATGCGGTGCACGATAGCAGCAATCCCATGCCAAGCGCTAAAATCAAAAAAGCCGTGAATGCATGAAATTCCATCAACCCGAAGGAATAAGCAACGATCAGCAAAACCAATCCGGTCAGTTCTATCAAAGGCCCCAGCATTTCAAAAAAGAACATAAAAGGAAATGCCAGCCAGCCGGCCGCGCCGCTGTTTTTGGCGAACAATAGGCCCTTATTCATCCAAAGGCTCTCGGCCAGTCCACGCTGCCATCGGACACGCTGATTCTTTAATGTCTTCAAATCTTCCGGCGCTTCCGTCCAGCAAATAGGGTCCGGGATAAAATGCACGCGATAAGGCCGCCGCTGGGCGCTGAATATGCGATGCATGCGTACCACCAGCTCCATATCTTCGCCGATGCTTTTATGGCGATAACCGCCGACGGAAACGACAGCCTCTTTTTGGAACAGGCCGAATGCGCCCGAAATAATCAGAACCCCGTTGATGGATTCCCAACCCATGCGACCGAATAGGAAAGCGCGCAAATATTCGACGATTTGAAACAATGCCAGCCAATTTCTCGGCAGCGCGGTTTTCACCAGATTGCCGTCGCGTATTTCGCATCCATTGATAATGCGCACAATGCCGCCTACGGCGACAGTTCGCCGATCTTCCAGGAACGGGCGGACAATGCGAAACAGACTGTCTCGCGGCAAAATCGTGTCGGCATCCATGCCGCAAAATAACGGGTAGCGGGCGCAGTTAATTCCGGCATTGAGCGCATCGGCTTTGCCGCCGTTTTGTTTGTCCACCACACGTAAATTGTGATAGCGGGCGGAGCGGTAAATAGCATTAATCGGCTGCGTAGGAATCTGTATGCGATAAGCTTCCGGTATCGCTTGCAAAGAGAATTCCTCGATCAGCACTTGCAAGGTGGCGTCGGTAGCGCCGTCATTGATGACAACGATTTCAAATTCCGGGTAACTCAATTGCAGCAGCGAGTGTATGGAATCCGCAATCGTTGCTTCTTCGTTGTAGGCAGGAACCAGAAGCGTAATGGGCAATTCAAATCCGGTATACAACGACACGCCTTCGTCCAGGTTTTGGTAGTGCATGCTGCGCGAGATCACGCGAAACGCGATGAAATTCAAACATAAATAAAGAACGGTTATCGTGACGAAATACAGCAAGAAGAACCACTCGGCAATCGCGATGAGATCCGCCGGATTCATGCCTTCTTCCATTCTGCAGCCACTTGCGCCAGTATATCGGCGGCATACCGGTCGGTTTGCTGTTGTTGGATATGCATCAGCTTGTCGGCATCGTGGCGTAATAATTCCCCAATCGCGCGAGCGGCGCGGTAGCGCACCCACCAGTGCGAATCGGTCAGCAATTGCAACAAGCTGCCGATATCTTCGGCAACCCCCAGATAACCCAGCACATTGGCAGCCTCCACCCGCACGAACCAATGCTCATTGGTCAGATGATCGCGCACCAGAGGAAGCACTTTCTTGCTGCGCGCCGCTTTTAAGCAGGCGCACAGCAATTCGGGATGCTCCGATGCGGTCATGTAGCGCAGCAACACCGTATCGCATGTATCGCCATCGGCGAATCTCAGAAATCGTATTAATGCGACGATTTGGTCCTTTGGCGCATGGGTAATGGCTTGCAGCAACGGTGCCGAGACCTGCTCCGGCCCGGCTTCCAGCAGCAAGCCGGCAACCTGATTTCTGTTCCAATTGGGGCGCATCCCGATCAGCGGGATGACCTCAGGAAGCGCGACCGAGGGATTAATTCGCGTCAGTGCGCGCGCTGCGGCAAAAGACCGTGCGGGGTTGTCGGCATGCAGATAACGTAACAGTGAATTCCATGCCCGGGCATCGTGCGATATACCCGAAGTGATAATGGCGGCAATGCGTTCATGATCGTTTGCCGCAGAATCCAGTTTTTTGATCGCGATATGATGCAATCCCATCAGCAAGCCCAGTTGCTGAAGATTATTGCGAGCTTCCCCGCGCATATTCAGCAAGTAATGATGCCAGAGCTGAAAAAAGAACAACCAGTTGCGGCTTGTTACCGGTATTGACGGATGCTCGTACGGCAATCCGCAAATGGCATTCATGCACAATGGTCGCCATTCATCCCATGCGCGCTGACGATTGCGGTCTTGCAACCACAACCAGCCGCGAAGCAGTAAAACATAAATCAACAGCAAAAGAGCTATGAGATGCGAACCCAATCCAAGCCACTGTACCCAGTCAATAACGTCAGAAGGCATAACGCACACCGAAAGTAGCGCCGTAACGAGAGTAAGCGGTGCCTTGCACGTTAAGGCCTATGTCGTAGACCAATGCCCATTTCGGCGTTACCCAATGTTGCCCGTGCACTGCATAGGACTCAACGTTGGCGTTGATGAGCCGCCCGGGACCGAGAAGCATCACTTGCTGGCCGCCGCCGATGGCAATACCGATTTGATTGCGGTCGCCATAAAAATAGGCGATTTGCCCCAAGTGGCTGAATGTCGGCTCCGGAGCGGATTGCAACTGGCTGATATACAGCGTATAGGCGATGCGAAAATCTCCCCAGTAACGCTCCAAGCCGATGCTGCCGGTATCGGTATCCAACAGCGAATAGCCGGCATGACGAAAATTGAACAGGGCGCCGAACCCGTAATCCATTTTGTAGTGGGCGCTGCCTTGCAATGCCCATTGCGGCAGAAAATGATGCGCGGGGTTGTAATCGGCTTCCAGCCCTAATGTCCAGCGTTCCGTGAGAGGGCGTGTCAATCCTGCCATGATCGCAACGTCTTGCATGTCGAAACGTTGCACCTGGGACGCCCGTCCGTAGATATTGCTGCGTTGACCGAAGGAACGGAAACCGCCGATGTAGGCGCTGTTCCAGCTGGCGAAGTTGCGATCCAGATTTTCATAACTGCCGCCGGTTTCGAAATTGCTGTGCGTTGATTGCATCGGCAGCAATGCGGGTTTCTCAATCACAGGCGGCGGCGAGAATTGTTGCCAGTTTGCGTGCGGGAAAAGCGCGGTCGCTTCGCGTTGCGTTTTTTCCGCCAATTCGCGCTCGTTAGCGGCATAAAGATTGCGTATCAGAAGTTCCCAGATTGCCTGGTATTGAGGCGCTATTTTGATAGCCTGATTCAACAGAGGAATAGCCTGACGGGGAAGATTCTGCCAAAAACGTACCTGAGCCAAGCCGAGCAAATAATCGGCGTTATCGGGATATTTGTGCAAAAGCGCTTCATAAGTGGCGGCGGATTGATCGTATTTCCCTTGCCAGCTTAGTATTCGAGCCAGTAGAAACAGCGCTTCCGCATCATCCGGCCGTTCCCGCAGCCATATGTCCAGTTGTATCCGCGCCTCGTCCCATTGCTGCCGGTCTGCTGCGGTCATTGCTCTTTGCCGGGCGGTTGTCTCATTGCCCAGAGCCGGGTTGACGGTTGCCAGGCAAGCTATCAGAACGACGACAGCGTACTTGCAGGTCATTTTTTTTGCTTTAATCGATGCTTGATGCGCGCAATGAGTTCTAGC
The DNA here is from genome assembly GCA_005779435.1 of Nitrosomonas sp. Taxonomy (GTDB): domain Bacteria; phylum Pseudomonadota; class Gammaproteobacteria; order Burkholderiales; family Nitrosomonadaceae; genus Nitrosomonas. Next base: position 12,813 of record SXJH01000087.1, read on the forward strand.
GGTTTAAACGGTTTGGAGATAAAGTCGTCCGCACCGAGATTCAGTGCCGAAGCGATATCCCGCTCGCCGGATTTTGCGGTTAGCATGATGATCGGAATATTTTCCCATGACGGCATGGCGCGAATCCGTTCGAGTAAATGCGTACCGTCGACGTAGGGAAGCATCACATCGAGCAATACAAGATCTACGGCAGTGCTGCTTTCAATCTGCTGCAATGCCGCGTAACCGTCTTTGACGAGAATGACTTGATAGCCTTCTCGGGTTAAAAGATACTCCAGTAGTGCCGCAATGACTTCATCGTCCTCTACCACTAAGATATTTTGGGTCATTTTTTGAGGTCTATTTTATTCACGGTGAATCATCGTATTTTTCATACTCGATTGCGATGACAAAAAATATATTTTTTGTAATATACACCAGCTTATCCGGAAAATGGACTAAAGGAAACGCTGATTAATTGGCTGTACGAGCGAATCGCATCAATGCGCGGCACTCGCTCCCTCGCCTATCTCGTTGATATGTCCCGGTTGCTGCGTTCCGTGCGCCTCGTGTTTCATCTCGTTCGCCGAATGAATCAGTGTTTCCCTAAACTTCGAAGGGCGTTGGTTATTGCGGGGTTGCGATCAACTGGCAATAACCTGTATATCCGGTTCAATGCTCTTCAGCATATTCTCGATACCGCGCAATGTGCCCGAGATGGAGCTGGGGCATGTGCCGCATGCGCCTTGATAATGAATGCGCAGGATATTGCCTTCAAGTGCCAGAATATGCAAATCGCCGCCGTCGTGCTGCAAGTAAGGCCGCACTTCTTCGTCCAGCAGGATATTGATCCTTTCCAGGCGCAATTGATCTTCCGGGCTCAAGTGAGCGAGCGTTTCGTTGGCGGTCGCAACGGCTTGCGCAGATTGCGCCGTTGCTGCCGGTGCCGCACGGATGGGATCGGCGATTTCGCGCGCCAGGTCTTGCCAATTGGCTTCGCCATCCTGGGTGACGGTGATCCAATGGTCGATATAGAAAACGTTGGTGACATGGTCGATATCGAATAATGCGGCAGCCAGCGGGTCATCCTTGGCGGCTTCGGCATTGTCGTAAGAACGCGCTATTCCCCAAGTCAATGGTTCTTTGAGGATAAACTTCAAAGCGTTTTTATTCGGTGTTCCTTCAATGTCGGCAATTTTGGGCATGTTGACGGTAAATTCTGAATTTCACGATGATCGTCGTCGGTGTGGGCTTTTATTTTTGTGTGTGTGCCGCATTCAATGACTATGTATTGCTGGAAACAGTCGATGCGGGATCATGATCGGCTTCGGTCGATGCGTTTTCAAGCGAGTTGAGCGCGGCGTGCAAGGTATGCCACGGTAAAATGGCGCATTTGACGCGCGTCGGTAAATCGCGTATGCCGGAAAAAACGGTCAATCGACCCAAATGATGCGGGTTATCGGTATCCAGTTTTCCGGTCGCCAATTCGCGAAACTCGTGAATCAAGGTTTCAGCATCCAAGCGGGATTTTCCTTTGACGGCGGCGGTCATCATGGAGGCGGAGGCTTTGCAAATGGCACAGGATTCACCTTCAACGGCGATGGCATCGATCTGATCGCGCTCATTCAGTTGCAACGAGATATTCAAGCGATCGCCGCACAACGGATTATGGCCGGTCGCACGATGACTGGCGTGTTCCAGCTTGCCATAGTTACGCGGCTTGCGGTTATGATCGAGAATCACTTCCTGATACAGTGAATTGGTGTGCATTATAAAAAAACCTTTTGTACGGTTTTAATACCAGCCACCAGCGTGTCGACTTCGGATTTCTTATTATAGAAAGCAAACGAAGCGCGGGAAGTGGCCGGGATATTAAAGCGTTGCATGACGGGTTGCGCACAGTGATGTCCGGTGCGAACCGCGATGCCGTCCTGATTGAGTATAGTCCCGATGTCATGCGGATGAATGCCGTCGATAGTAAACGAAATGACAGCGGTTTTCTCCGCTGCGGTTCCGATAATTTTTACCCCCGGAATTTCATTCAAGCATGCGGTTGCATAATCGAGCAATGTGTTCTCATACGCAGCAATGCGCTCAATACCGATAGCCGTCAGATAATCGATAGCCGCGCCGAAACCGATCGCAGCGGCGATGGGCGGCGTTCCGGCCTCGAATTTGTGCGGGATGGTGTTATAAATCGTTTTCTCGAAGGTAACGGACGCAATCATGTCGCCGCCGCCTTTGAAAGGCTGCATGGCTTCGAGCAAAGTCGCTTTACCGTAAAGCATGCCGACGCCGGTGGGGCCGCACAGCTTGTGTGCCGAGAACACATAAAAATCGCCATCCTGCGCCTGCACGTCGATTGTCAGGTGCGGCGCGGCTTGCGCGCCGTCGATCAGCACGGGCACGCTGTATCGGTGCGCAAAATCGATCATGCGCTTGATCGGATTGATGGTGCCGAGCGCATTCGAGACATGGATTAAACCGACGAACTTGGTACGTTCGTTGAACAGTTTCTCGTATTCGTCGATTTCCAGTTCGCCTTTGTCGTTGATCGGCACGACGCGGATTTTTGCGCCTTTTTCGCTGGCGAGCATCTGCCACGGCACAATGTTGGAATGGTGTTCCAGCGTCGTCAGGATGATTTCATCGCCCGCCTTAATGAATTTGCGCCCGTAACCGTGCATCACCAGATTGATCGCGTCGGTGGTGCCGCTGGTGAAAATGATTTCCCGGTCTTCTTCGGCATTGACGAATTGCTGCAGTTTACAGCGCGCACGGTGAAATTCCATCGTGGCGATCTCGGACAAATAATGGACGGCGCGATTGATATTGGCGTGCTCGGCGGTTTGATAACGCACCAAGCGGTCGATAATCTGCTGCGGCATTTGGCTGGAAGCGGCATTGTCGAAATAGACCAACGGCTTGCCGTCGATTTTGAGTTTCAGAATCGGAAAGTCGGCGCGGATTTTTTCCCAATCGACATCGCCGGTCGTTGCGGATTTCGGAGAAAAGCCGGTTGCGTTCATGATGGATTGCTCCGTGTCCGTGAAAGTACCGTTTGCTCCAATTGCCGCTTCAGCGATGCGATAGGAATGCGGCTCAGAATTTCCGCAGCGAAGGCGTACGTCAGCAAGTTGCGCGCAACGGCTTCGGATAAACCTCGGCTTTCCAGGTAAAAGATCTCTTCGCGATCCAATTGGCCGACTGTGGCGCCATGCGCGCATTTGACATCGTCCGCGAAAATTTCCAATTGCGGCTTGGTATCCACTTGCGCGGTTTTGCTCAGCAGCAAATTGCGGCTGGATTGCGATGAATTGGTGCGTTGCGCATGAGGACGGACGACGATCTTGCCATTGAACACCGCATGCGCCGAGCCGTCGACGATACATTTATGCTGCTGATGGCTGGTTCCGTTCGGTTTGACATGATCGATACAGGTATGCGTATCCGCCAATTGGCGGTCCGCGATCAGCGTCAGGCCGTCAATGGCGCATTCCGCCGCTTCGTCCGTCAATTTGACGTCGAGGTTATAGCGGGATATTTGCGATCCCAAGGAAATGCTGACCGATTGGTAATGGCTGGCATGCGCCTGCGATACCGCGCAGCTTGCCAAATGAAAAGCTTGCGGGCTGTCGCGCTGAATGCGGATATGCTTGGCATGCGCGTTTGCCGCCAAGCCGATTTCTGTGACCGAATTGGTAATGTATGCCGACTGCGAAAGCGCGACATAATCTTCAATCAGCGTAACTTGGCTGCCCGCTTCTCCCAGCAATAAACAACGCGGATAGCTGGTAACTTCGTTTTGCGTGGCAACGAACAGCACATGGATCGGTTCGGCGATCACGGTGTTTTTGGGCACGCATATCACCGCACCGTCGCGCAGGAATGCCGTATTGAGCGCGGTAAAAATATTGCGGTCGAAAGCTGCGTGGCGACCCAGCTGGGATTCAAGAACCGCTGCATGTGACGACACGAAGTCTGGCAAATTACCGATGGTCAACTGCAATGGATCGGCGACGGTCGACAAATGCCCGGCATAATGGCCGTCGACAAACACCAGGCGATACTTGGCTTCTTTCAAGTGCCAACGCTCAAGATCGCGCGCTTGCAGATTGCATTCGGGTCGGGACGGCTGATAAGTTAAAGGCGCAAGCGGTGAAATATCGGTAAACCGCCATTCTTCGTCGCGCCGCGTGGGCAGTTTTTGCGTGCCGACACAATCGAATGCCTGCATCCGCAGTTGGTTCAGCCAGGCTTGCGCTTCGGTTTGTTTGACGGGCCAGCACTTGAGCAAAGACGCGAGATAATCGGGTTGAGCGGTTGCGTTCATGCGCTCGCTCCGGATAGCGAACGCCGGTTTTCATGCACCCAATCGTAACCGCGCGTTTCCAACTCGAGCGCCAATTCCTTGCCGCCGGTCATAACGATGCGTCCCGCCTGCATGACATGCACATAATCGGGCACGATGTAATCCAGCAAGCGTTGGTAATGCGTCACCAGAATCGTTGCGTTGTCCTTATTTGCGATCCGATTGACGCCATTGGCGACAATTCGCAAGGCATCTATGTCCAACCCCGAATCCATTTCGTCGAGAATGCTGAGTTTGGGTTCGAGCAAAGCCATTTGCAAAATTTCGTTGC
>SXJH01000088.1 GCA_005779435.1 Nitrosomonas sp.
AGTTGTCGCGTGAATCCGCCGCAACAACTACGCAACGAATTAACTCACTAATTCAATGCGGTTCAAAGCGGACAATTTATTTGCTATAAAACCGGACAATTCTATTTGTTGCTAACAATATCAGGGTTCAATTCATAACGATCATTCCTTTAAAAATGCTTATTTTATTCTTTCGGGCGCCTTGATAGCATGCTGAAAAAACAACAATACAATACTAACAAGCTGCAGAAGCGGCTACGGCGGTTGGTTGGCACCGCCATCGCCGATTTTAATATGGTCGAAGCCGGAGATCGAATCATGGTATGCCTGTCCGGCGGCAAGGATAGCTATGCGCTGCTTGATATTTTACGCAATCTGCAAAGCCATGCGCCATTGGAATTTGAATTGATTGCAGTCAATCTGGATCAAAAACAACCGGGATTTCCAGAACAGGTGCTCCCTGAATATTTGACACGCATCGATATGCCGTTTCGCATTGTCGAGCAAGACACATATAGCGTGGTCAAGCGCGTTATCGCCGAAGGGAAAACCACTTGCAGTCTATGCTCCAGGCTGCGCCGCGGTGTGTTATACCGGGTTGCCGATGAATTGGGGGCAACCAAAATCGCTTTAGGTCATCACCGCGACGACATGCTTGAAACCTTGTTCCTGAACATGTTTTATGGCGGAAAACTGAAAGCCATGCCGCCAAAACTGGTCAGCGACGATGGCAAGCATATCGTTATTCGTCCGCTGGCGTATTGCAAAGAAAAAGACCTGGCTGCGTATGCCGCGATGGCCGATTTTCCGATCATTCCGTGTAACTTGTGTGGGTCGCAGCCCAACTTACAGCGCCAAGTCATCAAAGAAATGTTGCAGCAGTGGGACAAAAAATTCCCCGGCCGGCTGGAAACCATGTTCCGCTCGATTCAAAACGTTCAGTTGTCGCATCTGGCGGATACTTCCCGTTACGATTTCGTTAATTTGAAAGCGCAAGATCAGCCATTCGAAGGTGGCGACACCGCGTTTGACGAAGAAACCTTCGAGCCTAATATTGAGGAAATGTTCTCTCCTGCGATAGAAGATGAGGGAGATCGCCGTATCGTGTCAGAAAGCTAAGGAAACGCTGATTTATTGGCTGTACGAGCGAATCGCATCAATGCGCGGTACTCGCTCCCTTGCCTATCTTGTTATAGGTCTCGGTTGCTGCATTCCGTGCGCCGAATGAATCAACGTCTCCCTAACGTTTGGGCGGAACCCACCTGAAAGTCAGCGCAACCAGCGTGGCAAAGAGAATATAAATCGCCGCCAATACACTTTCCGCAACATCATAGAACAAGATGAGGTGCAGCCAGTGCTGAATGAAACTTGCTTCCGATTCAACCTGGCGTAATGTATTTTCCCAAGCCGTCAACGGACAAACAATACCCAGCAAGGACTCCGCCACCACAAATAAAATCGCCGCAAGGTGCGCGTAGCGAAACCACGGATTTCGGACAAACGAGCGTTTAAACCAAGCTCCCAGCCAAATCACCGGCAAGCTTCCGACGACAAACAACACGTACAGCAAATGAAGAATCAGAACGAAGTCAGCTGGCGACATGCTTGGTTTTAAAGCGGAAAAACATACTTATCGTTTGCCGCTCAATCAATAATCGCCGGTGCCATAGGTACGCATATCGTTTCTGATAAGCTTTGTACCTTCGATTCTGCGCGCTATGGCAATCGCTTTGTCCATATCTTCCCGCGAATTGACAAGACCGCTCAGTTCTACTGCACCTTTGATCGTTCTCACATTGATGTCGAAGGGCCTTAGGGAAGGTTCGTCAAGAATTGCTTCATGCACTTTGGCGGTAATGACGATATCTTCGAATTGCTCTCTGCTGCCCTCGTACCTGGCGGTCGATGTGCAGCCGGGCAAAACCACCATGTGCGTGACCAATAACAAGACAATGAAGCGATGAATGCCACAAAGTCGCATCATAATTTGGTTATCCCAAATGATTATCGGAAAACACTCCCTGTTACATTGGATTGCGAACCCTTAACTACCCTCGGTATGACTTCATGAATCTCACGCTAAGCGTTCGCAGAAATCAAAGCGAGGTTTTACAAGGTGCATCTATGCCGGAAAATGATAAAACATTCCATTTCTGCAGCGATATTACAGATTATCTTGAGTGGAAACAATTTTTGCATGAAGCCGATACTGTCTTAGCTGGCCTGCGCGGGCTCTCCAACTTGCGGATTTTGTTGTAGCAACGGAATCACCAGCTTTTCCAATTTTTTCAGATTGACACGCCCGAGGTAGTTTTCCACCAACTCTCCCGAGCGATTGATAACCACGGTGTACGGCAACGCCGAATGGCGATTTCCCGCTGCTTCGAGCAAAGACCAGGTATTCATGCTGCCGACCAGAACGGGATAATTGATACCGAATTCTTTGCTGAACATTTTAACCTTATCGGCTTGATCGATCGCGATGCCGACAAACATCAATCCCTGGTCGCCATATTTTTTCTGCGCTTCGATGAATTCCGGGATTTCTTCACGGCAAGGCGTGCACCAGGTAGCCCAGAAATTGACCACGATAACTTTTCCGAGCCATTGCGAAACGGCTTGATCGTTTCCGTCCAAATCCGGCAATTGCGTCGCGAGAATCGCTTGCGCTCCTTGTTGGCTCTCGTCGCTCGTCAATTCGGTTTGGTACGCATCCGAGATCAAGGAGCGAATAAAAGAGCCCGATCCCAGTGCAACGACTGCAACAATAAAATACAAAACAATTTGCTTCGTTTTTGACATCGTGCGATCCTTCAATGGTTTTAGTTATTGTTTCAAGCGATATTTATGATAAGCCGCTAAATCAAAACAGCATTTAGCACGGTCAGGAAATCATTTTTGTTGAGAAAGCCGATTACTTTAATATCCGGGACATCATGGCCTTGGCGATCGATGAATAAAATACCCGGCGGCCCAAACAACCTAAAGCGTTTCAGTAACGCCGCATCGTCCGGCGTACCGTCGGTCACATCGATTTGCAGCAACACCACATCCTTTAAACGATCCTGAACCTTGGCATCGGATAGCGTAAAGCGATCCATTTCCTTGCACGAAACGCACCAATCGGCATGAAATTTAACCATGATGTGCTTGCCTTCAGATTCACGAATCCGTTCATCAAGTTCGGCGACCGTTTTCACCCGCTGAAAAGGTAGCGCCGCATAGCTTGCCGGAGCTATCTCGCCGGTATTGGCTGTGGCCGCCAGGTTTAATTTTGACAGCGGCTGCAACACATCGCGGCTGCCGGATAACACGCCGATCAATAATGCAACGCCGAACAGCAAGGCAATGACGCCGATTCCTTTGAGAAACTTGCGCATGCCCGATGCCCGCTCCGGCAATGGGTCGACCGCGTGCAAATAAATCGCGGAAATAATCAGTAATGCCGCCCACAACAACATATGCGTTACTTCGTTAATTACCGGCGAGATAATCCAAATCGCCACACCCAGCAGCAATACGCCGAAGAACCGCTTGATCGACTCCATCCAGGCGCCCGCTTTCGGCAATAAAGCACCGGCGGATGTGCCCAACAATAACAGCGGCACACCCATGCCCAGCGCCATAATGAACAACGCCGATCCGCCCAATACCACATCGCCGGTTTGGCTGATGTACAGCAATGCACCGGCCAGCGGTGCAGCCACGCAAGGGCCGACGATCAGCGCAGACAACGCGCCCATACCGAATACGCTGGTTAGATGGCCGCCTTTGAGGTGTCCGGCTTCATCGGACAACTTACTTTGTAGCGAACCCGGCAATTGCAATTCATAAAAACCGAACATGGAGAAAGAAAGCAGCACAAAAAACAGCGCAAAGGTCCCTAATACCCAGGCATTCTGAAGTGCTGCGGATAACATCGCGCCGGACAATCCGGCTGCGACACCGGCAATGGCATAGGTTATCGCCATGCCCAGCACATACGCCAGCGACAGAACGAATGCATGGCTCTTGGTGACTTGCTGACCCCGATTGGCGATAATTCCCGACAAAATCGGAAACATCGGAAACACACACGGCGTCAACGATAGAAACAATCCAATGACGAAAAATCCGGATAAAATCAACCAATAATCGCCGGTCTCGAACATGCGCTCGATTTTGTACGACTCGGTTTCAATCGATGGGGTACGCGGCAATGTTTGAAACAATTCGGCAGCCGCATCGCTGTTCGCCGCTGTAGCCGAATTGCTGACCGCATTGGCGACCGCGCCGATCGCCGCTTTTACCGCAGGCAATGTCAGCTCAACGACTTTGTTGATCGGCGCATAGCACACCCCGACCGGTTCGTTGCAGCCTTGATAAGTGGCTGACAGCGTCAATGGTTGCTCATGTTCTGCGTCGTCGCGTTGCAATGAAATGATGGCCTGAATCGGACTGTAATAAACTTCGGTTTGACCAAAGGTCATGTCCTCTTTCATTTTTCCCGGCGGCAATGTCACTTTCGCAATCGTTGCACCGGCTTGCTGCGGCTCGAATGCGATTTTATCTCGATACAGGTAATAATCTTTCGCCGGGGTCAAATGGGCGATCAAGGTATTGCCGTCGCGTACTTCGACAGCGA
>SXJH01000089.1 GCA_005779435.1 Nitrosomonas sp.
CCCAATCCGATGTTTCGTTTGCCGGGGAGGTTGGGATTGATGCTTGCCGGGGCTGCGATTGGCGTTTTATCGAGTTTGGTTGCAATCGGCGGCGGCTTGCTGTCGGTGCCGTTCCTGACGCTTTGCAGAGTCAAACTTCAGCGGGCGATCGGCACTGCTGCGGCGATAGGCTTTCCCATTGCGCTGGCAGGCACTGCCGGTTACATCGTCAATGGCTATATGCAACCCGAAAATCTTCCTGACCATAGCCTGGGTTATGTGTATCTACCGGCAGTCGCGTGGTTGGTTGCCGCCAGCACATTGACCGCACCGCTGGGCGCCAAAATGACGCATTCCGCCAAGGCGGCTGTATTGCGAGCATGCTTTGTGGTTTTGTTATATGGCCTGGGTATCAAGATGTTGTTCCACATAGCGGCGTAACTTCAATATATTCATTCATGTCATCCATCCCTTATTGGCGGTTGTCGGGTTTTTATTTCTTTTATTTTGCATTCGTCGGTGCATTCTCGCCTTATTGGAGTTTGTACCTGCAATCGCTATCGTTTGATGCGGTGCAAATTGGCATCTTGATGTCTTTATTATTGGTTACGCGTATTTTTTCGCCGGCCATCTGGGGATGGCTGGCCGATCATACCGGCAAGCGTGTACGGGTGATGCAGGCCGCCGCAGTGTGCGGTTTCGTTAGTTTTTGCGGTTTCTTTTTCGCCGAATCCTTTATGTGGGTATTTTTGGCAATGCTGTCGATGAGCTTCTTTTGGAGCGCTTCATTGCCGTTGATGGAGGCAATTACGCTATCGCATTTGGGAGAAAGCACGGAAAAATACGGACGCATACGTTCGTGGGGTTCCCTTGGTTTTGTGTTTGCGGTGATCGGCATCGGCTATGCGTTGGAAAGCATGGCGATTGCATGGTTATTATGGATTTTGTTGGGTCTTAAGCTGGGGATTGTGATTTTTTCTTATCAGCTTGTCGATAAGGAAATTATCAAATACACGACAGGTCTCGATTCGTTAAAGCAGATTTGTTCGCGACCGGAAGTTGTCGTTTTTCTGTTTTCCAGTTTTCTGATGTTATTTGCGCATGGCGCTTATTACACGTTTTTTTCGATTCATTTGGTCGATGCGGGTTATAGCAAAGGGTGGGTAGGCTGGTTATGGGCAATCGGCGTTATGTGCGAAATCGGTATTTTCTTCATTATGCCGTGGCTGATGCAACGCTTCAAAATAATGCATTTTCTGGTTTTTAGTTTTCTTTGTGCGATCTTACGGTTTCTGCTGATCGGGTATTGCGTTGAATGGACGGCGGTTATGGTGTTTGCGCAAATCCTGCATGCGGCTACTTATGGCGTGCATCATATGGCCGCGATGATGGTGGTTCATCGGTTTTTTCAAGGCCGTCACCAAGCGAAAGGGCAGGCGATTTATATCAGTGTCGCGTATGGGATGGGCGGCGCGCTGGGCGCGATTTGCAGCGGCTATACATGGGATTGGCTGGGTGCGGATCTGACTTTCGCGATGAGCGCTACTGCGGCGTTTGTCGGATTAATGCTGATCGCAAAAGGAATCAAGTAATTCGATAACTTGACGTATTAAAAGATTCGTATTTGAACATAAGCTTCACGTCGGTGAATGATGCATGAGACCAATACTGGCTTTTCTACGCGTATGCGACGATTTGGCGTGTAAAAAGCCTTCTATTCGATTAAGGATTTTGACGGCGGCGGTGTCATAATCGGCATTAATATTATAGAACGGAGTATAGCGATTCTATGGCTAAGTATAAGTTGCAACCTTCTTTGCGCCAGAGCGATGTTCAGATATCTCAGAGTAAAGCAGATTCGTCGGCTTCGTATTTGAAATCGGTATCGGATTCGATTATTGCGCCGATTCACGGTTCGGCATGGAAGATACTTGTCATCGATGACGATCCCGATATTATTTTATTGACGAAAATCGTCCTGGAGCAACTGAAATTCAAAGATCGTCCGGTTAAGTTGATTACCGGAAACTCGGGACATACAGCCAGGCAATTGATCACAGAGCATGCCGATGCGGCGGTTATTCTTTTGGACGTCGTGATGGAAACGGATACTACGGGTTTTGAGGTAGTCAAGTTCGTTCGCGAAGAGATGAATAATACGCTGGTCCGCATCATTCTTCGTACCGGACAGACTGGGCTGGGATCGGAATTGGATGTGATTAACAATTTCGACATCAACGATTACAAAAACAAATCGGAACTCACAACATCCAATCTTGCCATTTCGGTAATTGCCGCCCTGCGCGCCTACGACGATTTGATTACCATTCAGTCGTTAGCTTATTCCAATGAGCAATTGGAGCAATTGGTGTACGAACGTACGCAAGCCTTGAACGAAAGCAATAAGATGCTCAAGCAGCAATTGGAAATCCGGTTGCAAATGCTTGAAGATTTTCGTCATAACCAGTATTTGTTAGCCGAAGCGCAACGTATCGCCAATATTGGAAATTTTGTTTGGAATCTGCAAACCGGCGAGATGGCGTGGTCGGATCAAATATTCCAGTTGCTGGGGTTTGATCGGGATCAAATCCAGCCTTCCTGGGATGCGATACTTAACCTGATACCTGAACAATACCGCGCGCAGGTTGAGGCGGCGGTTTCACAGACAACGTCGTCGGATCAGCCTTATTCGATCGCACACGGTATCGTGCTGAACGATGGCCGTACTCTGTTCGTGCGGCAGCAAGGGCAAATCGAAACACTGCATGATTCGGAAAAGCGCATATTGATCGGTACGATACAAGATATTACCGAATCGCATCGTTCTGAAGAAATTATGCGCAAACTTTCTGCCGCTGTTGAGCAAACAGCCGATTTGGTGATGATCACGACGCTGGAAGGTGTTATTGAATATGTGAATCGTTCGTTTGCAGCGATGACCGGTTACAGTATGGAAGAGATCGCCGGGAAAACGCCGGCTATTCTGAATTCCGGCAAGCATCGGGTCGATATTTTCCGGGATCTGTGGAGCACCATATTGCGCGGCGAAGTTTTTAGCGGTGTTCTCATCAATCAGCGCAAAGATGGCAGTCACTATTATGAAGAGAAAACGATTACGCCGTTGC
>SXJH01000090.1 GCA_005779435.1 Nitrosomonas sp.
TCATGCGAACTCCATGATTTTGTCGAAGTTGTTTGCATGTATGGTTACCGCCTCAAACTTTTTTTGAAAGACGGACAAGTTATTGAAGGAAAAGCCATCGATATTATCAATTCGGCGGAAAAGCGCGAATGTCTGGTCATCGATAACGACGGAAAGCAGCAAATAGAATTAATCCGGCTCGCAAAAATGGAAGTTCTGACGCCGAATGCCAAATTCCGTGAAGTCATTTTCGATTAAAGATACCGGTCATCGATAGCCCGCCGCATGCTGCCGTTTATCGCACAGCAACTCATCGACTGGCATGGCCGGTTTGGCCGCCACAATTTGCCTTGGCAAGACACTCGCGATCCTTACGCGATTTGGTTGTCGGAAATCATGCTGCAGCAAACGCAAGTAACGACCGTTATCCCCTATTACACGCGCTTCCTGCGCGAATTCCCGACTGTCCGCAGCCTTGCCGAAGCGCCCCTTGACGCGGTATTGGCGCTGTGGAGCGGTCTTGGTTATTACTCCCGCGCACGCAATTTACACTTGGCCGCCCGGCACATCATGCAACATCGTCGCGGGCAATTTCCCAGCACACGGACGGAAATCGAGCAATTGCCGGGAATCGGACGCTCCACTGCCGCCGCCATTGCCGTGTTTGCTTTCGGCAAACGCGAAGCGATTCTGGACGGTAACGTAAAACGGGTTTTTGCGCGCTATTTCGGCATCGACGGATTCTTAGGCGAAACTAAAACAGTGTCGCTGCTATGGAAGAAAGCGGAAGCGGCGCTGCCTGCCGATTGCAGACCGGGCAATATCGAAACTTACACGCAGGCGTTGATGGATCTCGGCGCTACCGTTTGTACCCGCAATTCGCCGCGATGCCATGTTTGTCCATTGCAGCAACAGTGCATCGCTTATCGGAATCGATGCGTGGATCAATTGCCCGTGCCCAAGCAACGAAAGCCTTTGCCGCAAAAGGAAACCGTCATGCTTTTGCTGCTGCTGCAGCAGCAAAAATTGTTATTGCAAAAACGCGCACCGAAAGGGATATGGGGCGCATTATGGTGTCCGCCGGAGATCGAAACCGGAATCGATCCCGTCCACTATTGCCGAAATAATTTGAAGCTCACCGTTCAACCACCCATCGAATTACCTGTGCTGAATCACCAATTCACCCACTTCAAATTACGCATCTATCCGCAATTGCTTCATGTGATTTCGGATACCGTTGAGCCGCATCCCCAATTGACCTGGATAAGCCCTGTCGATGCATTGGAGCAAGGTATTCCGGCCCCGGTGCGGAAATTGCTGAAACAAACTTTTGCCAAGCATTATGGATAATTTGTCGCAATGGAAAAAAAATCAACGCCAACAACTAATCGCAGCGCGAGAAGCTATTCCGCAAACGATGCATGTACAGTGGAGCCAGTCGATTTCCCATCATCTGATGCATGGATTTCAACTACAAAACAAGATTGTTGGCATCTATTGGCCGTTTCGCGGCGAATACGATCCGCGACCGATGGCTCAATGTTTATTGCAGCAAGACGTTACACTCGCATTGCCGGAAGTGGTCGCAAAAAACGAACCGTTGCATTTCCGTGAATGGTCGCCGGATACGCCGATGAAAATAGGCGCTTATGATATCCCGGTGCCAAATGAAACGAAAATCGTCAAGTTGGATGCCGTCATTGTTCCAATGGTGGGATTCGATCAACAAGGTTACCGGCTAGGCTACGGCAGCGGTTATTACGATCGCACGCTGGCGACTTATCCGCGACAACCGCTGACCGTCGGGGTAGCATTTGAAATGCAGCGGCTGGAAAATATTTATCCGCAACTACACGATATCGCAATGCAATTTATCGTTACCGAAGCCGGTATTTTCAAAACCAAGGACCATCATTTACACGCAATATAGCGTCAAAACTCGCTTCGAGCCTTCAATCGACGATCGTCCGAGCTCGAACTTTCATCAAGGCCGTATCGATGCGCCATATATAGTTCCGTAATTAGAAATCAGAACCTTGCGTTGATAAGAGAGTCCATGTAGCCTGTTAACGCTAAGGAAACACTGAATAATCGGCTGCGCAAGCGATCTGTTGCGTTGAGTGGCGCTCGAAAATTTGCCTATCGTTATGATATGTCTTATTTTCCATGCCCCATCCACTTTCATCTCATCTTGCTCGCAGGATTATTCAGCGTTTTATTAATATAAATCACTTGACCAAAAACGACCGCGCACAATAAAACGCTATCAAAAGCAAATCGGCCATGACTGAAACGACTGAAAACAACACCGGCTGCGAACCGCCATCTCCGCAGCAACACATCACCTTTTTGCTGCGGAAATATAAGCTGGTGGAAGGCTTGGTCAACTTGCAGGATTTGCAAGACCAATCTCACACCGTCTCATCGGTGCAAAAACAAAATCTGGCCGAATTACAAAATTATCTGAATCAACTCCATCCCGCCGATATTGCACATATCCTCGAAGCACTGCCGCTTGAAGACCGGCTTTTGATTTGGAGCTTGGTCAAAGCGGAGCATGACGGCGATGTATTGCTCGAAACATCGGACGCCGTCCGGGCTACGTTGATCACCGATATGGGCAATCAGGAATTGGTCGCAGCGACGGAATATTTGGATACCGATGAAATTGCCGACCTCGCGCCCGATCTGCCGCAAAACGTGATCGCGGACGTTTTCCGCTCTTTGCCCGTCGAAGAACGCGAACAATTGCGCGCAGCCATGTCGTATCCGGAAGACTCCGTGGGTGCCTTGATGGATTTCGATGTCATCACGATCCGGGAAGATGTGCGTTTGGAAGTAGTGCTGCGGTATTTGCGCAGACTCGAAGAATTGCCGGATCATACCGACCAGCTCTTCGTCGTCGATCGCAACGAACAACTAAAAGGCGTATTGCTGATTAATCGCTTATTGGTCAGCGACCCGGAAACGCTCGTTGCCGATGTCATGACGGCGGAAATAATCAAACTTCACCCCGGCGATGTCGCACAGCAGGCTGCCAATGCGTTTGAACGCTACGATCTGGTTTCGGCTTCCGTGGTCGACGATACCGACAAACTGCTCGGTCGCGTCACTGTCAATACCGTCATCGATTTTATCCGCGACAAAGCGGAAAACGAAGCTTTGAATCTGGCAGGTTTGAGCGAAGAAGAAGATATTTTCGCACCGGTGCTGAAAAGCGTAAAAAACCGCTGGGGCTGGCTCGCCATCAACTTAGTGACCGCTTTCATCGCATCGCGCGTCATCGGCCTGTTTGAGGATTCTATCGAGAAACTGGTAGCGCTGGCCGCATTGATGCCGATTGTCGCCGGCATCGGCGGCAATTCGGGCAATCAAACCATTACCATGATCGTACGCGCACTGGCGCTGGAGCAAATCAACACCGGCAGTGCCTGGAAATTACTGGTCAAGGAAGTCGGAGTCAGTCTGGTCAACGGTTTGATGTGGGGCACCATCATCGGCGCATTCACCTTCGCCATTTATCAAAATGCCGAATTGGGTTTGATCATGACGATGGCAATGGTGCTTAACTTATTGCTGGCCGCAATATTGGGCGTATTGATCCCGCTGACATTACGCAAACTTGGCCGCGATCCGGCGCTGGGCTCCAGCGTTATGATCACGGCCGTGACCGATAGTGGCGGGTTCTTTATTTTCTTAGGATTAGCGACGATTTTTCTATTGTAAAATCAATCACCCCTTGACATCGCTGCGGCACCGCGTAATTTACCCAGATAACACCCTGCCGATATGCCGATAATCCAGCTCATTACCACCAAGGTCGGCAACAAGTGCGAACCGTTGGTATCGCGAAACTGCGTCATCAAAATTCCCAGTGGCGTTGCACCCGCGAGAATAAGCACGCAAATTATCCAAGACTCGTTAGTCCATTTAAATACTGCGTAAGAAAATAACAAAAACGGCAAAAACATGGCAATTTGAACAACCCAGGGAATGCCGCTCCATAGTACGACGAGCGCCAGAAACGAGAGCAAAAAGCCGCCTATCAGCGCACAAAAGGCCATGAACGTTGTTTTCCAGCCACTGCGGCGATTCGTTTGTTGCACCATTATTTTCCTTTTCTAAAACAGTATCGGCACATGAAAACCTATTCATGGACAGGTGCCGACACAATCGATTGTTTTAATTTAACGATTTCCGGTTGATTCAATGTTTCCGTTTTTAATAACGCTTCCGCAGTCCGATCCAGCAATGCCCGGTTAATTTGCAAAATAGCGATTGCTCGCGTCAACGCCTGATCGACCAGCGCACGCACGGCGCTATCGATCTTGTTCGCAGTTTCTTCGCTATAGCTCCGATTCTGCGGCATCGGTATATTGGGTTGCAAAAAGGCGGATTGCTCGCGGTCGTACGCGACATTGCCCAATGCTTCGCTCATTCCGTATCGCAACACCATGGCGCGGGCAATATCGGTAGCTCGCGCCAGATCGTCGGCTGCGCCGGTGGATACTTCGTTGAACACCACCTGCTCCGCCGCCCGCCCGCCGAGCAGCACCGCCATTTTATTGAGCAATTCGATGCGGGTCATCAGGAAACGATCTTCCGTCGGGCGCTGTATGGTGTATCCCAAGGCGCCCACACCGCGCGGAATGATGGAGACCTTATGAACTTCATCGGTACCGGGCAAAGCCAGTGCAACCATGGTATGCCCCAACTCATGAAAGGCGACCACGCGGCGTTCATTCGGATTTAACAGCCGGTTGCGTTTCTCAAGTCCGGCAACGATACGCTCGATCGCATTGTTGAGATCGTCCATCGTCACCGATGCGGCTGCACGCCGTGTTGCAAGTAAAGCAGCTTCGTTGATGAGATTGGCCAAATCCGCGCCGGTAAAACCCGGCGTCAATGCGGCGATCTGCTCGATGTTGACATCCGTGCCCAATTTAACTTTTTTTGCGTGTACCGCGAGAATTTGCTCACGTCCTAACTTGTCGGGACGATCCACTAAAACCTGACGATCGAAACGTCCGGCGCGCAACAATGCCGGATCGAGAATTTCCGGCCGGTTCGTTGCCGCCAATAACACGATGCCGCTGCTGGGATCGAATCCGTCCAACTCCGCCAACAATTGGTTCAGCGTTTGCTCTTTCTCGTCATGCCCGCCGCCCAATCCTCCATATGCGCCGCGAGCGCGACCAAGCGCATCCAATTCGTCGATGAAAATAATCGCGGGCGACATTTGCCGCGCTTGCTCGAACAGATCGCGCACACGTGCAGCGCCGACACCGACAAACATCTCGACAAACTCCGATCCGGAAATCGAAAAAAACGGCACACCGGCTTCACCGGCGACTGCACGCGCCAGTAATGTTTTTCCGGTACCCGGCGGGCCAACCAGCAAAATCCCTTTAGGCGCCCGTCCGCCCAAGCGGCCGTAATCCACCGGATTCTTAAGAAAATGAATGATCTCGATCAATTCCTCTTTGGCTTCATCCACACCGGCCACATCGTCAAAAGTCACTTTGGTTTCTTTCTCGACAAACACCTTGGCGCGGCTTTTGCCGATGGACATTAATCCGCTGCCCATGCCGCCTCCCATGCGGCGTATCACGAAAATCCAAATGGCAACGAAAATCGCCGTCGGCACAATCCACGAAAGCAAATCGCGCAGCCAAGTACTTTGCACCACACCGGTATAAACGACATTATGCTTATCCAGCATTTCGGCAAACTCGGGCTCTACCCGGGTGGTGACAAAATCCTTAAAACCATCGGCGTGCTTTTCCTTCAAGGTGCCGAAAATCTGATTTTCGGTAATCGCAATCTCGGCAACCCGGCCTTGCTCCAGAAAATGCTGAAAACGGCTATAAGGAATGGGTTCGATTTGGGTATATTGAGAATACAAACTCTGCACCAGCAACAGCGTCAAAAACGCAGCGACAATAAATACGATATTGACATTCGTTTTTTTATCCATAGCCTTTACCCCTTATTTCATTACTCATTTTATTGAGGAAACGCTGAACAATCGTCTGTGCAAGCGTCTGTTGCGTGAAACGATGCTCGAAAATCCGCCTATCGGCATGATATGCCTTATTTCCTGCGCTCCACTCGTCTTGCATCGCATCTTGCACGACGGATTATTCGGCATCTCCTTAAAATCGCCAATCAAGCTGCAGTCCGCCAATATTGATTTGTCCGGAGTACTGCCCTGTCAAGAAATCGCCCGTGGTTCCTCTTCGGTTGATAGCGACATCGTCCATAAATAAATGGGCGTAGGCGCCATGCACATAGACATTTTTTAGCACCACATAGGTAAAACCTGCCGTTAACCAATAACGATCGTTATCCGGAATTCGAGGCGACCGGTATTGCGCACTGGGAACCGGCGTTTCATCGTACGCAAAACCGGTGCGCAATATCCATTTCCCCGCATCGGAAAAATAATTGACACCGGCCGCATAGCGCCACGTATCGTTCCATCGGAATGGTTGCACATCGTCGGGTTGCGCCGAAGAAAAATTCGTCCTGAGATCGCGAATCAAACTCCAATGCGTCCATAGCATGTCGGCAGAAAACTCCCAGCGTGGGCCAAACCGGCGGGAGAAACCGAACAAAACGCTATCCGGCAGCGTCATCGAAGCACGCGCACCGGTATCGACCAGAATATTGGCTTGCGTTAATGCCAGCGCTTTTCCCGGCAGGGAAAAATCCGCATTGCCATGAACATCGTGAGCAACCCGGGAGCGATAACTTACCCCCAAATTGGTATCGCGATTGAGCGCATAATAAGCGCCCACATTGTAACCAAAACCGACACTATCGCCCTTTAGCGAAACATGCCCATCCGCCGCTTGCGGCAACAAGCCTTGATTGCCGCACTGGGCCGGGCTGAACGCAGAGAAGCACAAGGGGCCGAGATCGATTGCATTGGTGAGTTTGGAATGCAGATACTGTATATCCAAACCCGCACCCAGCGAGAATTTTTCCGTTACCTTGTATGAAAGCGCCGGACTAAAGTTAAGCACTGTAATTTCCGAATCAATGGCTTGGTAGCGTCCTTTCCAATCGGAATGATAACTGCTGCTCATACCGTAAGGCGAATTAAAGCCTAAACCGAATGCTACCCGTTGCGAGAGCTCCTGAACATAATAAATATTCGGAATGACAACGGATTGCGCCATATCTCCACCGGTGCCCCCTTTTAGCGGCGCGTTGCCGAATACAGGGCTTAATTGTGAACCCCGATCGTGAAAAATTGCGGAGGGAGCGGCAAAATAGCCTGCCATGGAAATGCGCTTGCCGCGCACTTGGCTCATCGCTCCGGGATTGAAATATACCATGCTTGCATCCATCGTATTGACAGGCGCACCGGAAAACGCCTGCCCCAATTCTTTCACGCTATGTTCCATCACAGCGATACCGGCGCCGAATGTCGGCGCCGCCATACAAAGAAAGAGCGTAAAAAGAAAATTAAGGAGACGTTGATTAATCGGCTGCGCGAGCGAATCACTTTGTTGCGCGCTACTTGCTGCCTCGCCTATCTTGTCGATATGTCTCGGTTGCTGCATTCCGTGCGCTTCGTGCTTCATCTCGTTCGCCGAATGAATCAGCGCCTCCTTTGCTATGAAACGATTCTATTCAAGCCATTCGGATGCCAATTGCATCAAATCGGGTTTCAATACGACCAATATCACCACGGCCAATAAGATTGCCACCGGAAACTCGTTGAACCAGCGATAGAACACATGGCCATGCCGATTCATATCGTTTTTAAACGCAGCGACAAATTTTCCGCAGTAATAATGGTAATAAATCAACACCGCCACCAAAGCCAATTTGGCATACAGCCAATTACCCGAGAAACCGTATCCCAGCCAAAGCCATACGCCGAAAATCACCGTCAATACCGCACCCGGCGTCATAATGCCGTAATAAAGCTTACGCTCCATGATCTTGAAACGATCTTTTCCCGGCTGATCCTCGCACATGGCGTGATACACGAATAATCGCGGCAAATAAAACAGCCCGGCGAACCAGGTAACCATAAAAACGATGTGTAGTGATTTTATCCAAAGCATGGCAGCGTGAACGATTGATATGAAAGTTGTTATGATAGCGGGCTTGCGATATTAGCACTATCCCTCACCATCAATTGCGCAACATTTTGAGAAACCCTAACCAATCATTTTTATGATCGACATTTGGCACAAATTTTTCATTTTATCCGACACCGATCGCCCAACGGCAATCGACGACATCCGTCCATCGGAAACCGATTTTACCGTATTGGATCCCAAGACTTATGCGGCAATTGAGGCCGATGCGCTATTTAACACAATCGACCAAACAAAGACGGAAGCAGGCCGCCTTACTTTATTCCGTTCAGTCGCCCGCCCCGGCCAAGATGCTCAAGTTCTGTTGCAAAAACAAAAAGCCTTACAGGAAATTGAAACCAATGCGCCATTGCGCGATGCCATTGCAAAACTTATCGATAAAGCGGCGCAAGGAGAAAAATCGCTGAAGCATCTGCTCTACGGTGAATTTTCCGGCGGCCTGGCGACCGAAACCCCGAGCAGCCGAACCGACAAGATTGAATTTGGCGGGTATGGATACCGCCAATATACGGACGGTACGCAATTTGCCGTCGATTTGGTGAAAAATGCCGAAAAAATTCCCGCGCCGCAGTCGGCATACTTGCGCATCTTATTGGATGCAATCCGCACATTCGCCCAATCGCGAACGTATGCGCTGATGAAAGGCCCGGTCTTTTCCTTAGGCGGCAAATTCAAACCGAAAAAAGAGAAATCGCTCTTCGATCTCTATATGCGATTTCATCCCACGCTGTTTAAGCTCATACCCATCGCGATTTTTTTCGCGGCATCGTACGGTATTTTGTTTTTCTTTGAAAAACTGATGCCCGGCTTCAACACATCGTATTTCAGCTATGGCATTTTGGCGCTGACGATACCGATTTTCCCCATCGTTTTGCTGGCGATGGGCGTATCGGATCGCGATACGATCATTTATCCCCTGCGCAAGCAATACCGGGAAAGCCCGGAATTGGCCAAGGCCGTTGAAGCATTGGGCATGCTGGATGAATTGCTGTCTTTTTACCGCTACGGCGCAACCAGTCCCGGCGACAAAGTATTGCCGGAAATTCTCGATGAGAGACAACACCGGCTGATCGTTTCGCAAGCCAGAAATCCGCTATTGATCCGATCCATTCCGAATTATGTGCCCAATGACGTCCAATTGGATCAAACAGGGCGCATTTTGATTATCACCGGACCGAACAGCGGCGGTAAAACGGCTTACTGTAAAACCGCGGCGCAAATTCAATTGCTCGGTCAGATCGGTTGTTATATTCCCGCCGCCAGCGCGCAGCTTGTGCCGACGGAGCATATTTATTACCAGGTGCCCGATCCGGGACAATTGAACGCCGCCATGGGGCGATTTGGGCATGAACTGACACGAACCCGCGAGATATTTTTCAACGCCACCCCGCGAAGTTTGGTTGTTCTGGATGAATTATCCGAAGGCACGACTTTTGAAGAAAAAATGACCATTTCGGAATATATTCTGAAAGGATTTCACAAACTCGGCGCAAGCACACTGCTGGTCACTCACAATCATGAGCTATGCGAACGCTTGCAGACCGACCGCATTGGCCGCTATTTGCAAGTCGAATTCGCACCGCAAGGACCGACGCATCGCTTAATAATCGGTGTATCCAAGGTCAGTCATGCAGACCGGGTAGCCCATGCCATCGGATTCAGCCAGCAAGATGTTGAAGCCCATTTGGAGCGCCAAACGAAAAATTGATTGTTTGCATAAGGATATTTTATGCATCCTGCGCCACTCAGTTATGCGCCGATAGCTATTTGCGGTAAAATGCCGGATTTGATTTTTGAGAGGCTCTCATGTACCGCTTAGCACCCAGCATTCTTTCCGCCAATTTTGCAAAACTCGGCCAAGAAATCACCGATGTGATCGACTCCGGCGCGGACATCGTTCATTTTGACGTTATGGACAATCACTATGTCCCGAATCTCACCATCGGGCCTTTGGTTTGCGAAGCCATCCGCCCCGTTACCGACGCCATAATCGACGTGCATTTGATGGTCGAACCCGTCGATCGCATCATCCCGGATTTTGCCAAAGCGGGCGCCAATATCATTTCGTTTCACCCGGAAGCATCCAATCACATCGACCGCACCATCGGATTGATCAAAGAACAAGGCTGCAAGGCAGGCCTGGTGTTTAATCCCGCCACTCCATTGCATTACCTGGATCATGTGCTCGATAAACTGGATTTGATTTTGATCATGTCGGTCAATCCGGGTTTCGGCGGACAGAAATTCATCCCCGAAGCGCTCAACAAATTACGTGCGGTCAGAAAGCGCATCGACGCCAGCGGTAAGGACATCCTGCTGGAAATCGACGGTGGCGTCAAAGTCGACAATATCGCCGAAATCGCGCGTGCGGGCGCCGACACCTTCGTCGCCGGTTCCGCCATATATCAAGCCGGCAAAGATTCCGATCCGCATCGCTACGACAGTATTGTCGCTGCATTCCGCGCCGAACTGGCCAAAGTATAATTTGCCGATCGCCTAAATCGCAAAAACCGATGAACCATAATTACTCAAACAGCGCAAAAGCGCCGGACAGAAAAATCGAATTTCCGATCGCGGTCAAAGTGATCATGATCGATCTGGACGGCACGCTGCTCAA
>SXJH01000013.1 GCA_005779435.1 Nitrosomonas sp.
GCTCTTCCGATCTGTTGTCGCGTGAATCCGCCGCAACAACTACGCAACGAATTAACTCACTAATTCAATGCGGTTCAAAGCGGACAATTTATTTGCTATAAAACCGGACAATTCTATTTGTTGCTAACAGTGATAAAATAATCGCCGCCGTGTTGCACAAAACCGTATCGATGTGAATCCGCACAATGATAACTCAATATAACTTCAGCGCTATTGGAAAAAATGCCTGGGAAATCTATTAAAGATCGAATTACTGAAGAATCCAATCAATGTGTTGCATGCGGGCTTTGTCTGCCGCATTGTCCGACTTATCGCCTGTTGCGATCGGAGGCCGATTCTCCCCGGGGGCGTATTGCGTTGATGAGCGGGGCCGCAAATGGCCGTATTCCCATGAATGACCGATTTGTCGAGCATATGGAGCGTTGTTTGACGTGTCGCGCTTGCGAGGCGGTGTGTCCGAATAAAGTGGCTTACGGCGATTTGATCGATCAGACAAAAGCGATGATAGCCCAGCAAACGAAATCGGATGGAAAAAAGCGATCGGCATTGCTGCAGGATTTATTGATACTGTTCCTGCGTCGGCCGAAGCGATTGGAGTCGTTGCGGCGATTGTTTTCCTTTGCGCAACGGCGCAATGCGTTGCGCTGGTTTGGTAAATTGAGTCGGTTGAGCGAGCATCGATTATTCAGATTTGTGGCGCAACTGCCCCAGGTTAAGTTTCCTTATGTAGGGACCGGCGATGGTTATGCCCATCCTGGAAATTCCTGGCGGGAAGTTTATCCGGCGCAAGGTCAAGTGCGAGGCAACGTCGGCTTATTTTTGGGGTGCGTGGCACGCATCGCCGATGTTGAAACGCTCAATGCGAGTATTTATGTTTTAAACCGCCTGGGTTATACCGTGCATGTCCCATCCGCTCAGACTTGCTGTGGCGCAATCGATCGGCATCGGGGCGCGTTGATGCAAGCCGATTTGCTGACGCAACAAAATAAAAAAGCTTTTTCGGCACCGAATCTCGATGCCATTATCAGTGCCGCGTCGGGTTGCGGTGTGCAATTGCTGGAATCCGGGGTTGCGGGCAAGCAAGTCGACGTGATGGATATTAGTCATTTTTTGGTCGCGGCGGACGGGTGGAACGATGTGAAAATTGCGCCGTTGCCGCAGAAAATTTGGGTGCACGAGCCTTGTACTTTGCGCAATGTGCTGCGCTCGCAGCAATATCCTTATCAGTTGCTTGCGCGAATTCCGGGGGTGCAAGCCGTGCCGTTGGCCGGTAACGATCAGTGCTGCGGTGCGGCGGGGGTTTATTTTATCGAGCAACCCGATCTTGCGGATCGTTTATTGGATGAGAAGCTTGTGCAAATAAAAGAAAACGAGGCGTCATGCCTGGTGACATCGAATATCGGCTGTGCCATGCATATAGCCCATGGATTGCATGGAAAAGGTCTTGCGGCGAAGGTGATGCATCCGGTGACGTTGCTGGCGCGGCAAATGGGTTTGGAATTATAATCGAGCGGATTTTTGCATGCCGTTCAATCGGTATGAAACTGTACCTATTCATTCGAATATCAGCCTATAATGAGCATTCATATTGCCGCAGAGTGAGTGATTATGATTACCATCGATAAATTGATTATTGGCTTTGACAGCGCTTTGCGAACGCTTCTGACGCCGGCGCAAACGGTGCGCCCCGTTCCGGGCGATGAATTGCTGGAAAGCGATTTGAGCGAATCGGAAAAGCAATTGTCGTGTGCGCTGATGCGAGTCAATCATGTAGGCGAGGTTTGCGCGCAAGCCTTATATCAAGGACAGGGATTGACGGCGCGCAATCAGGATGTGCAAAAGACATTGATGCAGGCCGCGCGTGAGGAAACGGAGCATTTGGCATGGACGGAGCGGCGTATTGCCGAACTGGGCGGACGTAAAAGTCTGCTAAACCCCATATGGTATGGCGGTGCTTTTACAATCGGCGTCGTTGCGGGAATCTTGGGCGACAAGTGGAATTTGGGGTTTCTTGCCGAAACGGAAAATCAGGTCGGCGCTCATCTGGCCAGTCATTTGAATCGCTTGCCTGCCAGCGATGAAAAGAGCCGCGCGATTGTGGAGCAAATGAGAATCGACGAAGCGAGCCATGCGACCATGGCGCTGTCTTATGGCGGTGCGGAATTGCCGCTGCCGGTTAAATTTGCCATGAAGCTGAGTTCCAAGGTGATGACGGAAACGGCTTATTGGGTTTGAGTTGCACTGTTTCTGTCGCTTGAGATGAAAACAGTTAATCTGACGCATCATTTTTTGATTGCGATGCCATCGCTAGCCGATTCGGTTTTTTCCAAGACACTGACCTATATTTGCGAACATAACGAGCAAGGTGCGCTGGGTATTGTGATCAACCGGCCTACCGATTTGACGTTGTTCAGCCTATTCCGGCAATTGGGAATTTCTCCGGCGGATTCGCTTGCCGAATCGATCCCTGTGTTGTTTGGCGGGCCGGTGCAAGTGGATTGCGGATTTGTGTTGCACCATCCGGTCGGCAATTGGCAATCGACGATGACAATCAATAAGGAAGTTGGTCTGACGACTTCGCTAGATATTTTAAAAGCCATTGCCAATGACGAAGGTCCTGAGCAAGCGCTGATCGCGATGGGGTATGCGGGGTGGACTGCCGGACAAATCGAGCATGAATTGGCGCAGAATGCATGGCTGACGGTACCGGCTACAGCCGATGTGTTGTTCGATATTCCTTCGGAAGAAAGACTGTTTGCTGCAATGCAATTACTGGGCATACAAGATGCCAATCTTTCCAATGAAATCGGTCATGCATAACGAACGGCGCGCATGATGGAAAATTCTTCCGTGGCGGCTTGTGCGCCGATTGAATCGATACCGCAAGGCGATGTACTGGCGTTCGATTTCGGCGTCAAGCGGATCGGCGTGGCGATTGGCAATACTTTGCTGGGCATCGCGCAACCGTTGGAAACCATCGCTACCGAAGTTACGGAGCGGCGCTTTGCCCGGATTGCGCAGCTGATCGAAACCTGGCGGCCTGTGCTATTGGTTGTGGGTTTGCCGCTTCATAGCGATGGAACGGCGCACGAATTGACGCAACTCAGCCAACGGTTCGCGCGGCGATTGACAGGACGCTTCAATCTCAAAGTTATTATGCAAGATGAGCGTTATTCCAGCGAAACGGCCAGCGCGGCATTACGCGAAGCCGGTATTGCCGGCAGCAAACAAAAATCCATGCTGGATCAAATAGCCGCACAACAAATACTTCAATCTTTCTTTGACGAACAACATGCAATTACCGGACACAGAAGCGGTTTATAAAAATCTCGCAGCAAAAATTCAAGCGGATCGCGGCAAGGATTTTGCGTTGGTGGGAATTCGTACCGGCGGTGCCTGGCTGGCGGAGCGATTGCATCGGGAGTTGGCCAATTCCAGGCCGTTGGGGCTGTTAAGCACATCGTTTTATCGCGATGATTTCGATAAGATAGGCCTGCATGCACAAGTGAAACCGTCGGAAATACCGTTTGAAGTGAACGGCGCACATATTTTGCTGGTGGACGATGTGTTGAACACGGGTAGAACCGTGCGCGCAGCGATCAACGAATTGTTCGATTACGGGCGCCCGGCTTCGATTAGCCTTGCCGTTTTGGTGGATCGAGGCGGGAGGGAATTGCCGATCATGGCGCAGTATTTGGGCATCGCATTTGAGTTTCCTGACGAGAAAATGCTGGAATTGAAGCAGGATGCGGATGGAAAATTCAGCTTTAATTTATACCGTAAGAATTCGCCGGAATGATCAATAGAAACCCGCAATTGAATGAGCATGGAGAGTTGCAGCATTTGCTGACCACGGAAGGTTTGCCGTCTGCGATTTTGTTGCAAATTTTGGATACCGCCGAATCCTTTGTCGGTGTCACCGAGCGCGATGTGAAGAAGGTTCCGCTGCTGCGCGGGAAATCGATTTTCAATTTGTTTTTCGAGCCGAGCACACGCACCCGAACAACGTTTGAAATTGCGGCAAAGCGACTGTCCGCCGATGTCATCAATCTCAATGTTGCGGTATCTGCGCAATCCAAGGGCGAGACGCTGCTCGATACCGTCAACAACCTGTCGGCGATGAATGCGGATATGTTTGTGGTGCGGCATGCGCAAAGCGGTGCGGCGCATTTGATCGCCAAGCACGTGCGTTCGGATATTCATGTTATCAACGCGGGCGACGGCAGTCATGCGCATCCGACGCAGGCATTGCTGGATATGTTTACCATCCGGCGTTACAAGCAGGATTTTCGCAAGCTGCGCGTGGCGATTATCGGTGACATCTTGCATTCCCGCGTGGCGCGTTCCCAGATTCATGCGCTGACGACGCTGGGTGTGCCGGAGGTGAGAGTGATCGCGCCGAAAACCTTGCTGCCCAAAATGGTGGAGCGTTTGGGGGTGCATGTTTATCACGATATGGCGAAGGGATTGGAAGGCGTCGACGTGCTGATGATGCTGCGTTTGCAAAACGAGCGCATGAGGGGTGCGAATCTGCCGAGCCAGGAAGAGTATTTTAAATACTATGGCTTGACACCGGAAAAGCTGGCGTTTGCCCGGCACGATGCGATTGTGATGCATCCTGGGCCGATGAATCGCGGCGTCGAGATCGATTCTGCGGTTGCGGACGGCAAGCAGTCGGTGATACTGCCGCAAGTAACTTTCGGTATCGCAGTGCGTATGGCAGTGATGTCCATTCTGACGGGTAATCAGGCATAAAAGGCGTCGAATGAAAATTCATATCAAAAACGGTCGTGTGATCGATCCCAAGAGCGGCGTCGATGCCGTGCAGGATGTTTTTATTGCCAAAGGAAAAGTTGTTGCAATCGGTTCCGCACCGGTCGATTTCCAAGCCAGTCGCGTGATAGATGCGCAATCGCTGATCGTATGTCCCGGTTTGGTCGATTTATCGGTGCGTTTGCGCGAACCCGGCTTGGAATACAAAGCGACGCTGGAATCCGAAATGAATGCGGCGGTTGCCGGTGGTGTAACCAGTTTCGCTTGTCCGCCGGATACCGATCCGCCGCTGGATGAACCGGGTTTGGTGGAAATGCTGAAGCATCGCGCCAAAAATCTCAATCAGGCCAATATTTATCCGATCGGCGCTTTAACCCAAGGATTGAAAGGCGAGCGCTTGACTGAAATGGCGGAGTTGCACGACGCCGGTTGCGTGGTTTTCGGTCAATCCGATGGTTTGCTGTCGAGTTTGCGCGTGCTCATGCAAGCCATGCGTTACGCATCGACTTTCGGCTTTAGCGTGTGGTTATATCCGCAAGAAATCAGTTTGACCGGCGATGGCGTGGCGCACGATGGCGAAGTGGCGACGCGGCTGGGATTACCGGTGATTCCGGTATGCGCGGAAACGGTTGCGATTTCCAATATCGTTTTGCTGATGCAGGAA
>SXJH01000091.1 GCA_005779435.1 Nitrosomonas sp.
GCCGGTATTGACAATGGTGCGGAACCCTTCGTCACAACCTTGCGTT
Organism: Nitrosomonas sp.; assembly: GCA_005779435.1. Classification (GTDB taxonomy): domain Bacteria; phylum Pseudomonadota; class Gammaproteobacteria; order Burkholderiales; family Nitrosomonadaceae; genus Nitrosomonas. The sequence continues at coordinate 47 of SXJH01000091.1, forward strand.
TTAGCCAATTTCGGCGCCAATACCATCATTCTGCCCAGTAAATCCCGATGAGCGTCATCGGCATCCGCCAACGAATCGATATGCAATTTCGGAATCAGCAAAAAATGTATCGGGGCGACGGGGTGAATATCGTGAAAAGCAATAATATGCTCGTCTTCGTAGATTTTATTAGCCGGAATTTCCTTTCTCGCGATCTTGCAAAAGATACAGTTATCCATGCGTTAATCCTTTGTTCTCGATGCTTTTTCCTGTATGCCGGAAACACCCTCGCGTCTTGCCAATTCTTTTAACACGTCGTCGGGCGTGAGTCCGTGATAAGTAAGCAATATCAAGCAATGGAACCATAAGTCGGCGGTTTCATAAATCACTTGATCGGCATTGCCGTCTTTTGACGCCATGATCGTTTCGGCAGACTCTTCCGCGATTTTCTTGAGAATTTTATCTTGTCCGCCATGAAACAATTTGGCAACGTACGAGCTGCTTGCATCGGCGGATTTGCGGGATTCGATCGTTTCCGCCAGGCGATTCAGGATGGTTGTATCCATTATTTATGATAGATTTCGTCCGGATTCTTGATAATAGGCGCTACCGCTTTCCATTCCTGGCCTTCCAGTTTCTGGAAAAAGCAGCTATGTCGTCCGGTATGGCAGGCAATACCGCCGGTTTGCTCAACAATCAACAGAAGCACATCTTCGTCGCAATCCAAATAAATTTCTTTTACTTTCTGTGTGTGACCGGATTCTTCGCCTTTGTGCCACAGCTTTTTGCGCGAGCGGGACCAATAAACGGCCTCTCCTTTTTCCACGGTTAACTTGAGCGCTTCCCGATTCATCCATGCAAACATGAGGATCTTGCCGCTCTCCGTTTCTTGCGCGATAACCGGTATCAGTCCATCGTCAGACCAATTGATTTTATTGAGCCAAGTATCGGAAGACATATCAGTGGCGCACCGGCAATGTTAAAAATTCTGACATTATTCTAGCATTATAAGCGTACTTCAATACCATGTTGTGCCATATACCGTTTGGCTTGCTGGACGGTATATTCGCCATAATGAAAGATACTGGCGGCTAGCACGGCATCGGCATGGCCTTGCAAAATGCCGGCCACCAGATGATCCAAATTGCCGACGCCGCCGCTGGCAATGACGGGTATATCGATAGCATCCGAAACCGCCCGCGTTAACGCCAGATCAAATCCATTGCGTGTGCCGTCCCGGTCCATGCTGGTCAATAAAATCTCACCTGCTCCGAAGGATTGCATTTTTTTAGCCCATTCGATCGCATCGATACCGGTCGCTTTGCGTCCGCCATGGGTAAAAACCTCCCACCGGGGAATCGCATCGTCCGCGCTGACTTTCTTTGCATCGATGGCAACGACAATGCATTGGGAACCGTAATGATCGGATGCGTCGGCGACTAACTGCGGATTCAATACGGCCGAGGTGTTGATGCTGACTTTGTCGGCGCCCGCGTTGAGCAGCCGACGGACATCTTCCACCTGGCGCACGCCGCCGCCGACAGTTAATGGAATAAATACTTGCGATGCGACCGCTTCGATGATGTGCAAAATCAGGTCGCGATTATCCGAACTGGCGGTGATATCAAGAAAGGTCAGTTCGTCGGCGCCTTGCTCGTCGTAACGGCGCGAGATCTCGACCGGATCGCCCGCATCGCGCAATTCGACAAAATTGACACCTTTGACGACTCGTCCGTTGGTGACATCCAGACATGGAATGATACGTTTAGCAAGGCTCATGGGATTGAACAACCGATTGGACGATAACGGGAGAAACGATGTTTAAGAGAATCGCTTTCAATGACAAGATATATTTCGGCTTAACCGCGATTTGCGGAGAGTTTGTCCGCCAATGCCTGCGCTTCTTTAAAATCCAGGGAGCCTTCGTAGATAGCGCGTCCGGTAATGGCGCCGATGATGCCTTCCGATTCGATCTCGCACAATTTGTGCACATCGTCAATGTTGGTAATGCCCCCGCTCGCAATAACAGGTATGGATAATTGCCGCGCCAGCTCGACGGTTGCATCGACATTGACGCCGCTGAGCATGCCGTCTCTGCCGATATCGGTATAGATGATCGCTTCCACGCCATAATCCTCGAATTTCTTTGCCAAGTCGATCACATCATGCCCGGTAATTTTCGACCAGCCGTCGACCGCGACTTTCCCTTCCTTGGCATCGAGTCCTGCGATAATCTGGCCTGGAAACGCATTGCAGGCGTCTTGCAGAAATCCTGGAATTTTGATGGCCGCCGTACCGATGATGATATAACTGATGCCGTCATCCAAGTAACGCTCGATGGTGTCGAGATCGCGAATACCGCCGCCCAGTTGAATGGGAACCTGATCGTCCAAAGCTTCGACAATCTCTTTGATTGCGGCTTCGTTTCTAGGCTTTCCGGCAAAAGCGCCATTCAAGTCGACAAGATGGAGTCTTCTCGCGCCTTGATTTAACCAATGCATCGCCATCTTTCCGGGTTCTTCGGAAAATACGGTTGCATCTTCCATCACGCCTTGTTTGAGCCGGACGCAATGCCCGTCTTTCAGATCTATTGCAGGGATAATCAGCATGGCTTAATCAGAATTGATAGTTGATTAATAAAATAAGTTTACTACTTTTTGAAGTTAAGAATGAGGCATCCATTTGACAAAATTACTCAGCAAGGTTAATCCGGCCACTTGGCTTTTTTCCGGGTGAAACTGTACAGCGAAAATATTATCTTTGGCAATCGCGCAGGTAAATGGAAAAGGATAATCGCTTTGCGCCGCGATGGTTGCCGGATCGGCAGGCTCGACGTAATAGCTATGCACAAAATAAAAGCGCGCGTCTTTTTCGATGCCTTCCCACAGCGGATGTCGAATGGCTTGATGAACCTGATTCCATCCCATATGCGGAACCTTGAGTTTCAATCCATCGGGCATGGTCATGGCAGGCGCGGGAAAATGCACCACTTTTCCGGGCAAAATATTCAAGCAGTGAATATGCCCCTCTTCGCTTTCTTCAAATAACATTTGCAAACCAAGGCAGATACCGAGAAACGGCTTAGCGGCCGCCGCATCCATAACGGCTTCGCGCAAACCGCGCTCTTCCAGTTCGCGCATGCAATTGCGCATGGCGCCTTGCCCCGGCACTACGACACGTTTTGCTTTCCATACCGCATCGGGATCGCTGGTCACAATAATGGATGCGGTTGGTGCAACATGCTCAAGCGCTTTGTGTACGGAACGCAGATTCCCCATTCCATAATCGACGATTGCGATGTCAGTCATACGGTTAGCGTAGGAACAGAGGACCTATAAAGTACCCTTGGTGGATGGAATAATGCCGCTTGCTGCCGGATCCGGCGTTGCCGCCGTGCGTAACGCCCGGCCGAATGCTTTGAATATCGTTTCGGCTTGATGGTGCGCATTTCTTCCAGATAAATTATCGATATGCAGCGTCATCAATGCATGATTGATAAACCCCTGGAAAAACTCGTGAATCAAATCGACATCGAAATCGCCGATGCGCGCCCGGGAAAAATCCACATTGAATACCAGCCCCGGGCGTCCGGACAAATCCAAAACCACGCGCGACAACGCTTCATCGAGCGGTACATACGCATGGCCATAGCGGCATAATCCTTTTTTATCGCCGACAGCTTGTGCAAACGCCTGGCCGAGCGTGATTCCGATGTCCTCGACGGTATGGTGCGCATCGATATGCAAATCGCCTTTTGCGATGACTTCAAGATCCAGCATGCCATGGCGCGCGATCTGGTCGAGCATATGATCGAGAAAGGGTACGCCTGTTTGTAGCATCGCTTTACCCGTTCCGTCCAGATTCAAACTGACATTGATCTGGGTTTCCAGCGTATTTCTTGTGACTTGTGCCCGGCGCATAGAAGTAAGTATGGATAAGTGCCTGAGTCTTAATTGAGAATCAAACTGTTTCTGTCAATGAGGCGTGCAAGGCTGCGCAAAACTGCGCATTCTCGTCCGGCGTTCCAACCGTTACGCGCAAACAATCTTTCAATAGCGGATGAGTGCCATCGAGATTCTTGATCAAAATTTTTCGTTGCTTAAGCATGTGAAAGATTTGACTGGCAGCGGGAACACGAAACAAAATAAAATTAGCCTTCGATGGATATACTTCAATGTTGCGCATTGTACCAAGAAATGCGTTCAATTTTGCACGTTCTGACTTGATTGTTTCCGCCTGCGCTGACAAAACGTCGGTATGGTGCAATACTTTTTCCGCGATCAATTGCGTCATTATGCCGATATTATAAGGCAAGCGCAGCTTTTCCAGTTGTGCGATCCATTCCGTTTTTCCAATCAACAACCCCAATCTCAGACCGGCCAAGCCGGATTTGGATAATGTACGCATTAACAATAAGTTGGGGTATGCGCCCAATTGATTCTTGAAACTCGCCTCCGCAAACGCGTTATAGGCTTCATCAATCACGACAATGCCGGGCGCTGCCTGGATAATGCGCAAAATTGCCGCCGCATCAAATAAATTTCCGGTCGGATTGTTCGGGTAAGCCAGGAAAATGACTGCGGGTCGATTCTTCTCTATTGCGGCCAGCATGGCTTCCGTATCCAATGCAAAGTCTTTTTGCAGCGGCACGCCGATGTATTGA
>SXJH01000092.1 GCA_005779435.1 Nitrosomonas sp.
GGCTCCCGTGCCATTTCGCGGCAAACAAAATCAACCGGCGTTCGTACGTCATGTGGCCGAAGAAATTGCCCGCTTGCGTGCGGTCGATTTAAGCGACATCGCCACAGCAACCACGGATAACTTTGTTAAATTGTTTAAACTTCCCGGAAACGCTTTGCATGTTTAAATTGCAATACCAATTCTTTATTGCCGTAGCGATGCTTTTGTTTTTCTCGCTCGATGCTTCCGCCGATATTCAGAAAGATTTGATTTGGGCAATTGAGAAGGGAAATCTGCATGACGTATCCAAATTACTTAAAAAGGGAGCCGACCCGGATACTCCCAATCAGCAAGGCTACACCCCTTTAATGATGGCGGCGCAAACTCAAAATCCCAAACTGGCGAATTTACTGATCGATGCCGGAGCGGATGTGCATATTCGCAATCAGTACGGCGAAACGGCGATTATGCTGGCCAGTTATCACGGCCAAACCGAAATGGTGCGGCAACTTTACGTGAAAGGCGCGGAAATCAATCACAGCGGCTGGAATCCGCTACTCTATGCCGCTACCGGCGGACATCTCGATACCATTCGTCTGCTGCTGAGCGGCGGCGCCGACATCAATGCGACTTCGGATAACGGTACCACGGCATTGATGATGGCGGTGCGAGGAAATCATTTGAATGCAGTAACCTTATTGCTTAATCTCGGCGCGGACCCCACGATAAAAAACGAACATGGCGACAATGCGCTTGCATGGGCGCAAAAACGCGATCACCACGATATCGTGAAATTCCTTCAAAACCATCGCCCCCCCCAATAATCGCAGAAACATCAGCAATGCAATCGCTTGCCGGAAAAGTCGCTATCGTTACAGGCTCTGCCAGAGGAATCGGCGCGGAAATTGCACTGATGTTGGCGAATGCGGGCGCCAAAGTGGCGATTAACTACGTGCAAAACAAAGCGGCTGCCGATCGCTTATGCAACGCCATTTCGGCGGCGGGAGGTGCATGTTTGGCGATTCAAGCCGATGTCGGCGATCCTCAGCAAGTGCGAAAGTTATTTGAAACGACAAGCGCGCATTTTGGACCAATCGACATTCTCGTCAATAATGCCGGAATGCTTCTGTTTAAGGAAATCGCCGAGGTTCGCGACGACGAATTCGATCGCATTGTCGATGTGAATTTCAAAAGCGTGTTTTATGCACTGCGCGAAGCGGCAACGCAGCTAGCGGATCATGGCCGAATTGTCACTGTATCCAGTACGGTAACGCGGCTGATGCTGCCGAAATACGGCGCGTATGCCGCAACCAAAGCCGCAATCGAGCAATTGACGCGCGTTTTTGCGCGCGAAATGGGCAAGCGCGGGATTATCGCCAATATCGTTTCACCGGGACCGGTCGACACCGAATTGTTTCGTGCCGGAAAAACCGCAGCCGATATCGAGCGCATGGCGGATATGGCGGCATTGGGACGAATCGGCAACGTGCAAGATGTGGCCCGGACGGTGTTGTTTTTGGTCAGCGACGAAGCGCGCTGGATAACAGGACAAAATATTGGCGTCAATGGCGGAATCATTTAACGAAAATAGCGTGGAGAATTCAGATGCGGATCGGCGTACCTAAAGAAATCAAAATTCATGAATCCCGTGTGGGACTAACCCCGACGGCAGTACGCGAGCTGGTTGCGCATGGGCATCGCGTGACGATACAAAAAGACGCCGGAATACAAATCGACTTAAGCGATGACAAATACCGTGCAGCCGGTGCGGAAATCGCCGAAACGCCGCAGCAGATATATGCCGAAGCGGAAATGATCGTCAAAGTCAAAGAACCGCAAGCATCGGAAATTCCATTGCTGCGCGAAGGACAGGTGTTATTTACCTATTTGCATCTTGCTCCCGATCCGGTGCAAACCAAAGGCTTGATCGACTCCGGTTGTATTGCCATTGCTTACGAAACGGTCACCGATAGTTTTGGCGGCCTGCCATTGCTGGCGCCGATGAGCGAAGTAGCCGGTCGCATGGCGATTCAAGCCGGTGCGCACGCACTGGAACTGGATCAAGGTGGGCGCGGCATGCTGCTGGGCGGCGTTTCCGGAGTCCCAGCTGCGCGCGTCGTGGTGATCGGCGGCGGCGTTGTCGGCACCAATGCAGCGCGCATCGCAATGGGTGTGGAAGCGCATGTGACGGTATTGGATAAATCGATCCATCGCTTGCAACAATTGGACGCGCAATACGGCTCGCGCATCAATACGGTTTTTTCCACTGTGGACGCCCTGGAGGAGCATGTCTCCACCGCCGATTTGGTCATCGGCGCAGTGTTGGTTCCCGGTGCCGCCGCACCGAAATTGGTGAGCCGCGAACTGGTAAGCCGCATGCATCGCGGATCGGTATTAGTGGACGTAGCCATCGATCAAGGCGGCTGCTTTGAAACATCCAAACCGACCACGCTCGCCGATCCGATTTATACCGTCGGTGGCGTGGTGCATTATTGCGTTTCTAACATGCCAGGCGCGGTTGCACGCACTTCCACTTTCGCATTGAATAACGCCACACTGCCGTTTGTACTGGCGCTTGCCAATAAAGGCTATCGCAAAGCACTGCTGGACGACCCGCATTTACGCAACGGATTGAATGTCTATCGCGGCCGGTTAACGTATGAGGCGGTAGCGCACGGCCAGCAATTGATATATGTCGATGCGCTGAATGCTCTGTCGCAGTAACGCATGATTACGCACACGCTTTTCTTATCGTAATACCCGCACAGAAAATCTCTATTGCATATGCCGATACCCGCGTCCTATCGGCATAACAGTCCATTCATTGCAAAACAACAAATTAACGAACGACAGTGACGCCATTGTCGGCAAGATTTCTCATTTCACCGAAAAAATTCAATTCAAATTAAAAAATAGCTAAAGAAAACCGGTTTATTTTCGTTAATAGCTTTCACATTCACTCGAAATTCAGCAGTGCATAAAAATGCCTTTATCGATTAATACCAATTTAGCGGCGTTGACCAGTTCCCGGAATTTGTCATCGACTACTGCCGATTTGAACCGTTCATTAGAACGGCTCTCGTCGGGTTTGCGTATTAATCAGGCAAAAGACGACGCAGCGGGCCTCTCAATTTCCGAACGGATGAGCGCACAAATTCGCGGATTGAATCAAGCATCGCGAAATGCCAACGACGGCATTTCCATGCTGCAGACCGCAGAAGGCGCGCTTTCTTCGATTTCATCCGCATTGCAGCGTGTCCGTGAACTTTCGATACAAGCCGCCAACGCGACCAACAGCATAAACGACAAAAGAGCATTGCAAGAAGAAGCAACACAATTGATTCAGGAAATCGAAAGAGTTTCGACCAGCGCCGCTTTTAACGGCGAAAAGGTTTTTGATACCTCCGGCGCCAGCGTCTTAGGAACCGAGGATCAACTGGCGGTTCTGTACGGTTTGCAAACCGGTTGGCTCGAACAATCGGAAAGCCTGATCCAGCAATATTACGGAATTACAGCCGACGGCGCCGACATGAGTATCGAATTAACCACGTTTACCGACGGCGCAGGCGGCACTGCTGCCAGAGTAGTCGGTTCCATTCCCGGGGGATTCACAGGAAAAGCGACCGACGTCAAGCTGCAAATCGATATGAGCGATTTCTCCCCGGCCAATTTACCGAACGGCGGCAATGCACCGTTTTATAACGATCGTATTATTGCTCATGAAATGGTGCATGCCGTCATGTATCGCAGTATGAATATCGCCTCAATGTTCAATCCTGCCGTCGATCAAACCTGGTTCATGGAAGGTGCTGCGGAATTTATTCACGGCGCCGATGAGCGTTTGCAAGCATCGATCGGCGGTGTCGGCATCGGCGGTGTCATGACCCGCGCAGCGACATTTATCAAAACCCAACCGCCACATTGGATAACGCCATCAATGCCGCCACCGGCGGCACTTACGCCACCGCTAACGCCTTCCTTGGCGCTTTTAACGCAGGCGGTGCAGCCTATATCGGCGGACTCAATTTAACCGATGCGGATA
>SXJH01000093.1 GCA_005779435.1 Nitrosomonas sp.
CCGGGGTCACGTCCACCGTCAGTGTGTAGGCGCTGGCGCTGAAGTCGGTGCCGTCACCCACCTTGAAGTCAATGGTGGCGTAACCAGTGCCATTCTCGTTGGTATCTGGCACGAAGCGCAGGTTGCCGCCCGTGATGTCGGTCGCGCTGATCTCCTGGTTCAGCGTCACTGCCACCCAGGCACTGCCGTTGTACCATTCCAGGCTGCCGTCGCTTGCCAGCGTGGTGATTTTCACCGCCGCAATCGAGTCGCCGTCGACGTCGGCGAAGGTGCCGAAGTCGCCCAAGCCCAGCACCACTGCGGTGTCTTCGAGGGTCGTTACCGAGTCATCGGTCGAGGTCGGCGCATCATTAACACCCACAAAATCACTCTGGCCGAAATCAATCTCGCCTTTGACCTTGATCGCCATATCGGCTTTGCCATTTCCATTGGTATCGGCGAAAACATAGGTGAACCCGTTAGTGCTATCTTTCCAATACCAGATGCCGTATGTATCAGGCGTTGCTCCGCTGAAATGAAGCGCACCCGAGGTGTCGGTATTGAGCTTGGTGAAATCGAGTTTATCCGAGCCTTTAGTAAAGTCGGTGATGTAATCGCCAGTCGCTGATTGCCAGTCATCTGCGCTATCACCATCTTCTTCTACTGTTTCTCCATCGGTTGAGCGGGAGTCGGCAATGCGATCATAAATGAATGTATCTGGCCCACTACCACCAGTCAATGTATCTCCACCCAAACCACCAATAATCGTATCCGGCCCATTTCCGCCATTGATGGTGTCATTATAATTATCAAGAATGTCATCAGCAGCATCATAGGATTGTGTAATCTCAGTGGTGCCCCCTGTATTTTTACCGTCTCCGTACAGCATGTCGGCACCATTGCCTCCGTTAATGGTATCTGATCCTTCACCACCATATATGATGTCCTTGGCATTGTCTTCTGTCGGATCCAGCGTGCTGCCATCACCGGAAAGGGTGTCGTTACCGGCACCACCGTAGATTTCATCCTTGCCGTTACCGCCAATTACGGTGTCATCGCCTCCCATCGCTTCGATATAGTCCTGACCGTTGCCGCCGGTGATCGTGTCAGTTAAATCTGTCGAATTGGATAAACCGGTTGATTTCTTGCCATTAGAATAAAATGAACCACTGCTTTTGATAACACTGTAACTGTAGCTGGTTTTGGATAAATTGATGGTTGCCATGATAATATTTCCTTGTGTAGAGAGTTGAAATAATTGATAGAAATATAATTAAATTGCCCGGTCTGTTTTGATTCCTATGCGGCAATGGCGAGATCGGTGAACTGCACCGCGACGCCATAGCCGTTTGGTTGTTCTTCCGTTCTGATCACTTTGCCCTTGCATTGCATGGCCGGTTCGCGGTTAAGGTGGATGGTCATGCCGATCAGTTGCTTCGGCTCCAGTTTCTGCGGCGACAGGAAATACATGCCGGTTGCGCTGATGTCGCGCGACCAGCCTTGCTGTTCCGCAAAGGTCACCAGGCAATGCACGCTGTAGCGTTCGCTGGATCGTTTTTCACCGGGTGTAATCATTTTAGGTGCCGTCTTTCAAAAAATTAGGAATTTTCTGAGTGGCATTCTGAGGGGAATGGCAACATTTGAACAGTTACCTTTTGTTAATTTTTTTGTTAACAAATGTTAACTATTTTTGTTAACATTTGTTAACTTTTTCCTCTGAAAGCGCCTGTTTCAGAGCGTTTTGGAAATTTGATGAATTTCCGGGATTGTTGAAGTTTTTTTCTGATGGGGCAGCAATTCAATCCGCCGGGAATTGCTGCCGGGCATCAGATCAGGTTTTTTTCCTTGAGGAGATGCGCCAGTTGTATGCGATTGGTGATATTCAGTTTGTTGTATATGCGATTGATATAGACTCTGGCGGAGCCGTCGGAGAGGTTCAATTGGCGGGCGGCCGATTTGTTGTTGTGGCCGGTTGCGATCAGGACGGCGAGATTCATTTCGCTGGAGGAGAGTTGCGTGGCGATGGACTGATATTCCGATTCGCGCCGCAGGATCTGCTCGAATGCCGACTTCATGCTGTTGCGTTCCATCCATTCACCGCCTGCGTGCACGCGTTGTAGGCACTGGAGGATCAGCGTGGTCGGCATTTCCTTGAGTAGGATGCCTTTAATGCCGGCTTTTACAAGGTTGCAGGTTTCAGAATCATTCAGGCTGCCAGTCAGTATCACGATCCGGATTGCTTCCCCTCCGGATCTGATCTGCTGGATCGCCTTCATGCCATCGGTGTTGGGCAAGTGAAAATCCATCACGACGATATCGGGCTTTTGAAGTTTTACATGCTCCGTGATATTGTTCGCGTGACTGAATGCACCCGTTACGGTATAACCGGCCTCTTCCGTCAGCAGTGTTTTCAGGCCGAGTAGAACGATGGGTTGCGAGTCGATCAGCAAAACCCGGACGGATTTTTCACGTTGTGTTGTCTGTACTTTTGCATCGACCGCGTCGGCCTCGGAACCCAAAGACGGGTCCTTGTGGTCATTATCCATAATCTCTCTATAAACATCAGGTTGGTTTCAGGATTGTAAAAACATGACGAGGCGTGCTGCAACTATTGGCTGTTGCTTAAAGTATATAATGATAAGGAAACACAGAATCATTGGTTGCACAAGCGATCTGCCGCGTTGGGCGGTGCTCGAAAATTCGCCTATCGCTATGATATGCCTCATTTTCTGCGTTCCATCCGCCTTGCTTGTCGAATGATTCGGTATTTCCGTAACTTTCTATATATTAACATGATTTTCTTGTAGGGCAAGAGGGATCTCTTTTTTATTTCCGATGATGAATGAGCTGGATAAACTGTGTGGGCATATCGATCAATTGCTGGATCGGCTGGATCGGGTTTTTCCGGCCGTACAAACGGAGCCGGATTGGCAGGCGGCGGTTGCTTTCCGCTGGCGCAGGCAGGGCGATGCCGGATATATTCAACCGGTGACGCATCCGCACCGGATTACACTCGATGCGTTGCGCGGTATTGACGAGCAGAAGCGGCGCATCGATCAGAATACGCGGCAATTCGTGCAAGGATTTTCGGCGAATAATGTATTGCTGACCGGTGCGCGCGGGACGGGGAAATCGTCGCTGATTAAAGCGCTGTTGAATAAATATGCACAGGACGGATTGCGGTTGATCGAGGTGGAGAAGCATCATCTCGTCGATTTGCACGACATCGTGGACAAGATTTACCGGCGTCCGGAGCGGTTTATTTTGTTTTGCGACGATTTGTCGTTTGAAACCGACGAGGCGGGGTACAAAGCGCTCAAAGTGGTGCTGGACGGGTCGATTGCCACGGTTTCCGATAATGTGTCGATCTATGCGACTTCGAATCGGCGTCATATGGTGCCGGAATTCATGCGCGACAATCTCGACACAAAGCATATCGGCGAGGAGGTGCATCCGAGCGAAGCGATTGAGGAGAAGATTTCGTTGTCGGAGCGTTTCGGTTTATGGGTATCGTTTTATCCGTTCGATCAGGATCAATATCTGGAGATTGTGCGCCATTGGCTGGCTTATTTCGGTATCGGGCAGATGACCGAGCAAGCGCGAACCGAAGCGCTGCAATGGGCGATTGAGCGCGGTTCGCGCAGCGGGCGCGTGGCGTGGCAGTTTGCGCGCGATCTGGCGGGGCGGCAAAGATCGGCTCCAAGTAACCCGTGAATGCTTCGGTAGTACCAAACCAGAAACCCGCACCGGTTGTTGAAGTCGTTGCTGCGGTGATTTTGCGCCCGGACGGGCGGTTTTTGTTGACGCAGCGGCCTGACGGAAAAGTCTATTCCGGATATTGGGAGTTTCCCGGCGGTAAAGTTGAACCCAACGAATCGTTGCTGCATGCCTTGGAACGTGAATTGTGGGAAGAGCTGGGTATTTACGTTCGTCAGGCGCACCCATGGATCACACGGGTTTTTGCTTATTCCCATGCTACCGTGCGCTTGCATTTTTTTCGCGTGATGGAATGGGAGGGCGATCTTGTGCCGAGGGAGCAACAAGGCGTGAGCTGGCAATGGCCGCATCGGGTTGACGTATCGCCGATCCTGCCTGCCAACGGTCCTATTTTACAGTCATTGCTACTGCCGCCGGTTTACGCAATCACCCGAGCGGCCGAAATCGGCATTGAAGCCGCATTAATGCAGATCGAACAGGCATTGCAGAGTGGCGTGCGTTTGCTGCAAATCCGGGAAAAACAAATGGCCGGGGAAATGTTGCGGTCATTTGCAGAAAGTACGCTGGCGCTGGCGCGGAATTATCAGGCAAAAGTGTTGATCAACGGCGATGTGGAATTGGCGTGCGAAGCCGGTGCGGATGGCGTGCATTTTACGTCAGCGCAATTGCTGGCGTTGACGTCGCTGCCCGAAGCGGGTTTTTCGTTGTACGGCGCATCTTGCCATAATGCCGAAGAGATCTACGCGGCGGAGCAGCTTGGGATTGATTTTGTGGTTTTAGGGCCGGTTCAATCGACGTTGACGCATCCCGGGATGGTTCCTTTGGGCTGGCGGCGTTTTGCCGCGTTGATTCGCGATTATCCGCTGCCGGTTTATGCGTTGGGCGGGTTGAGTGCGTACGATTTATCGGTGGCACAGGAAATGGGGGCGCACGGCATCGCTATGATGCGCGGCATTGCGCAAAGGCTGTGAGTTCTCTCGTTTCTCGATTGCTGCCCGGTATGACGGGCGCAATTTCTGCAATCCCGTTTTTATAGAATGGGATCGGTAAAAATGACCACCCGGTTTCTGCCGCCTGCTTTAGCTTCGTATAATGCTTTATCCGCCCTGTCGAGCAGCGTTGCGCAAATAAAATCGGCATCGTGTTGCTGCACGGTCAACAATCCCCTGAGACTGGCCATGCCGATGGATACCGTCGCGTGAAGTTGTTTGTCGTGCAGAATGATTTTGGAAGAATAGATCGCTTGCCGCAACCGCTCGGCAATTTCCTGTGCGGCGTGCAGGGTCGTCGATGGCAGCGCTACGACGAATTCCTCGCCGCCGTAGCGGGCGACGATGTCGCAAGATCTGACTTGTTCTTTGATAATGCCGACCATATGTCTTAATACCAAATCGCCCGTTTGATGACCGTAGTTGTCATTGATTTTCTTGAAGTGATCGACATCGAGAAACATGCAAATCAAATCGTCGTCCCAGCGCGTGCATCGGGCGATTTCATCTTTAAGGCGCAAATCGAAATAGCGGCGGTTATACGCTTGCGTCAATACGTCTTGATAGCTGATTTCTTTGATTCTTTGCTGGTTGAGACAATTTTCGATTGCGACGGCGGTCATGGCCGAGAGCTTTTGCAGGAAAAGCGTGCCGATGCCTTCCTGGTAACGATGAGGATCGTGGCTTAACAACATCAGCGCGCCGATGATCCGATCGCTGCGCAGCAATGGCAAAAAGGCGGCGCTTTTGATCCGGTCGCGGGTTTTTAAGTTGGCGATCATCCAGTGGTATTTTCTGAGCGCTTCGGTGCCCAGTATCGGGTTATGCGTTAGCGATTGAATGATTTCCGTATCTTTTAATGTGTCGAGAATCAATAGTCTGCTTTCGGAATTCAACCGAGTTTTTTCATTGTAATCAAGAAATAAGCGCTCCACATCTTTTTGGTGATCGATCAGGCATAAAACCGTATCCAAAAGTTGAAAGCGGGTTACGATTTGAGACAGCAGTAAGTCATGCAATTGTGCCGGTGTGCTGGCGCCGATGATTTCAAAACCGAAGGTTTCGTAGAGTTCTTGTTTTTTTTCGTTGTCCCTGGCCTGCTTAAGGAGCTGATCAAGCTTGCGCTGTAGTTCTCGATTCTTCTCGTAAACTGACTCATTCATCATTCGCGCTCAATATTGTTTCGGGTTTCAAGGTCGATTTCGATGTCAGTGTCGGGAATTCGGTAAGATTCCTGCGCCCATTGCGACAAATCGGCCGTTTTGCACCGTTCTGAGCAAAAAGGTCGGTATCGATTGTTTATTTCCCAGACGGCGTTAGCGCCGCATTGGGGACAAGTAACGATACGCTGTAACATAACCTGTGTCTCTATAAAGTTGTTTTGCGGCAAGAATATCGCTGCTTTGACAATAAGCAGCCGGAATATTGCAAGAACAAGTGATAGTAAATCAAGATATTGGATAATTTGTTTTGGGCTGTCAACTTTATGTTTGCTGAATTTTTACAAAAAATTGACAGTATTTAGCCTAAACTTCGCCTTTCCGTATTCACCTAAAGGTTTGCATTCTGGCTACACGACAACAGCTTTCGGATTTTTTGATTGAAACCGAGAAGCGCGCCTTTAAACAAGCTTTTTTTGCAGTCCACGACGAGCATATTGCATTGGATATCGTGCAAGATGCTATGATGAAGCTCACGGCAAAATATGCATCAAAGCCGATCGAAGAATTACCGCTTTTATT
The DNA here is from genome assembly GCA_005779435.1 of Nitrosomonas sp. Lineage (GTDB taxonomy): Bacteria > Pseudomonadota > Gammaproteobacteria > Burkholderiales > Nitrosomonadaceae > Nitrosomonas. The sequence continues at coordinate 6,428 of SXJH01000093.1, forward strand.
TCAACGCATTTTGCAAAATACCATCCGCGATTATTATCGGCGGCAAAAAATTAGATCGCTATGGACTTCGCTGTTTTCCTCGTTTGCGCCGAGCGATCAGGACAAAAATCCGGAAGATTTCGATATACTGGAAACACTGCACGTAGCGCAAGAATCCAACGCGCCCGATACGCAACTTGAGCAAGCGCAGTTAATGGCATTGATTGAGAAATCGATGGAAATATTGCCGCCGCGTCAACGCGAAGCATTCTTGTTGCGTTATTGGGAAGAGTTGAGTTTGGCGGAGACCGCAGAAATTATGGGATGTTCGGAAGGCAGTGTAAAAACGCATTGTTCCAGAGCGGTGCATACATTGGCGGCAATACTCAAAGCGAAAGGAGTTAAATTATGAGCGAGCAAGAATTCGGTAAGAAAATTGTCGGTGTGCTCGATGCAGGCGCCCATGAAACGATGAAGCAAAGTACGCTGTATCGGTTGCAATCGGCTCGTCTGGCTGCTTTGGAGCAGTGTCAATACGAGTCGGAGTCATCCAAGGTCATTCATTCCGGTAATGGGTATTCCGTTTTTGGAAAGCACGGCGGAAATTTGGATGGCGGGAAGCTATTGCTATTGGCGACGATTTTATTTGTGTTGATGAATCTTATCTATTTGCAATTTTGGGACAACGATAAATATTCGGCGATTGATGCCATGATACTGGCTGACGATTTGCCGATAGATGCCTATATCGATAACGAGTTTGAGCAATGGCTGGATATAGATTAGCTTTTTTGTGCGGTTTTTTCGTTTTCTTTTCGTTCGATGTTTTTGCCAATACCAGTAAACTGCGATGGAACGAATTGAATTTGCAGCAACAAAATATTCTGGAACCGCTGGCTGAACATTGGGATACCATGGAGCCGGCGAGGAAGAAAAAATGGCTGGGTATCGCAAAGCGCTATCCCAAGATGAATTCACAAGAACAGCAGCGCATTCAGTCGCAAATGCAAAGCTGGCACGCCTTGACTGCCGAGCAACGTAAACAGGCTCGTGAACGGTTTAAAAAAATGGAGCAATTGCCTGTTGAAAAACGCCAGGAAATAAAACAACGTTGGTATGAGTACGAGCAATTGCCGGGGAGCACGCAAAAACTCTAATGGTCCTCGGTAATAAACCACCGGCAAGTTTTACACTTCTATCGATACGAAGTTACCGTATAACTGTTCAAATTTGACTGCAATAAAACGTGTGCCGACAGAAATGCTGCCGTTTGCATGTTGTCGATGCGTTACTTCTGCGACTGCTTGAAAATTGGGGGCATCGATTTTGATGATGTCTTTCGTGTCCAGTGCCATAGCGGATAGAAAGCGAATTCCTGTCGGCGATAAGTCTTGAAAAACACCCTTAAAAGGCTTATCGGGCCAATACAAATAAAAATCGAATATGCCGGTGATGTTGATTCGCATCATGGCGCGGCGCGCCATTTCAGGGTTCTCGTGCTGCAATAAGTGCAGGGGGCTTGCACATTCCAGGCAATGCCCGGTTTGATAAGGACTTATTTGCGGCACATACGGTGTCTTGCAAAATGAGCAATAGTGTCTAATGACCGCAGTGTATGGTTGAACGGCTTGTTCCGGCGTATGCTGCGGCATGATCGCTGAAGAAGGCGCAGCGGGTTTTTTCTCGGCCGCTGTATCGGCTGTATGCAATATCTTGCCGATCAGGAAGGCGTCATACTGCTGACGCATTTCAGGATCGGACAAAATGCGATAGGCTTCATCCAGCAATCCGGCATTTAGCGGGAAATTCTTTTTTAATGCTTGATAGCTTGCCTTGATGGCGGTAATAGGCGCGTCCGGCTGAACCTGCAGGATTCGATAATAGTTTCGTTGCGTGAAATTTCCGGTATGTCTGGATTGCTGTCGATTAGCGCCTGGATTCGCATTTGCACCGAGTGCGCCCTGACTGAGTTCTTTGATATGATAGCGATTGAGTAATTCCCGGTCGTATTCGGCGCGTTTCAGCGGATCGCCGAGGGTATCGAAGGCAAGCGCAAGCAAGCTTTCATTCCAATTCGAACTGGCGAGTTCGGGATGGGTCTTTAGTTTTTTTATCAATGCCCGGTAGCTTTCCTTGATGACTACCATCGATGCATCGGGTTGAATATGAAGAATGCGATAGAAATTGCGCCGTTCGATCATAATCGCTTGGAATTTGAGCCGTCGAATGGTGAAGTTATCGGTATTGCCGTTGAAATTGTAGAAATCGGCGGCAGCTGGATAAATAAGCTTGATTGAATAAGTTTCGTATCATCGGCTATTTCCTCTCTGAAAATGTTGCGGATGGACGCGAAGGATTTATTACCAGCGGGCATAGCGCAGGGCGTGCAAATCCCGGTCATAAATATCGGGATAAAAATGCACCCATTGCTGCGGTTCATCGACCCAGGCCGTAATATACATTAAGTAAATCGGTAGCGGTTTGGGTAAATGCATGGTTACGGTTTCATCGTCGGCCATGTTTTCATTGAATTTCTCCAATAAACCAGGTTGATTCAACGCAAAGGCCGCCAGTTCCAGCGGCTTTTCCAAACGGATGCAACCGGAGCTGAAGGTTCGCATATCGCGTTTGAACAGCGACTTGGACGGGGTGTCGTGCAAGTAAATGCTGAAAGGATTGCCGAACATGAATTTGACTTTACCCAACGCATTATGCTCGCCCGGCTGCTGGCGTAAAAAGAACGGGAAACCATGTTCGTATTTATGCCAATCGATGGTGCCGGGGTCGATGGCTTCCGCATTCCGGTCATGACCCGGATACACTTTAAATCCCGATGATGCAAAAAAATCGGGATTGCGCAGTTGTTTAGGCAGCAAATCCTTGCGCGCGATGCTGGCGGGAACGTTCCAGTAGGGATTGATGACCATGTGCGACACGGCACTGTTGAAGCTGGGCGTGGAACGGTAATCGCGGCCTACGATGATGCGCATAGTCAAAACCTGTCGATCGTGTTCGATTGCGCTGAGAATAAAACCGGAGGTGTTGACCAGCAAATAACGATCCCCCAGGTTTCGCGGCAGCCAGCGTAAGCGTTCCATGTTGATGCGCAGTTGGCGTATTTTCCACTCCAATGGCGTATTTAACGCCTGAACGGTGTTTTTGCCGATGACGCCGTCGGCATTTAGACCATGTTGTTCCTGAAACGCTTGGATCGCCGATACCAAGGCGGGGTCGTAATGTTGACTTTGATTGAGGGCAAGATTGTGCGCAGCAATGCCATCGGCAATATAGGCTTGCGCAATGCGTTGGCGAAGCAGCGGCACGGTTGTGCCGGTGTCGCCCGGGTGAATCGGCGGCGAGGCGGGAATCTGCATCCATTGCGTGTTATTCCGGGCAAGCTCCCGGTAATGCGCTAAGGTTTTTTTAAGTAACTGATAATTTGGCTTTTGTGGCGGTAAATCTTCGAATGCTTGCTGCAGGCGATTGGATGCAATCGCATCGTGCAAGAATGCGACGGCATCGAATTCAGGACGAGGAATATGCCAATCCGGGTCGGTCGATTCAATGGGTAATCGACCGCGTGCCAAATCATGCGCCAATTGCAATAGCGCGTGAGTGACGCGTATTTCCAATTCGATTGCGGCTGACGGGGATTGATCCGCTTGCAGTTGCCGCAACAGCGGTAATTGATAATCGCGGCTGTCGAGCCCTTCCGCATCGGCGGCGGCGATAACCTGCAATGCGGTTTCAAGGAAGGCCGGATGGGATTCGTATGCTGTCCAGATGGGTTGGAACTGGCGTTGCGAATAAAACGCGCGCAAATTCGCCAGTTCAGCGCCGCCAATGGCGTAAACGGCGGATGGGGCGAGTTTCTGCTCCAGGATTTTTGCTTCGGTAGATGCCGCCAGCGTAACCGACGGTTTTAAAATGATTAGGGCGAAACAAAGAAATAGAAGCGTCTTTGCAAGCGGTTGGAGTAGATGGCGCGACACGAAACAATTCCTTTATGGTGAACGGAGAAAGGCTGCCGCACCTAATGCGAATCCAAAGCGCAATCGGTTTGGGAGAATCGCTTCACATCCCACGTCAATACGTTCTTTTCTTCGGCGGGAAAGATTCTACTGTCAGAGGTTTCAGCCGCACCGGCTTATAGTCCAGCCGATTATCTTCGCTGAAAAATAACGTATGTTTTAGCCACTTGACATCGTCGCGTTCGGGGAAATCGTTGCGGGCATGCGCGCCACGGCTTTCGCGGCGTGCTTCGGCGGAGATCATGGTGGCAATGGCGACTTCTTTTAAATTATCCAGTTCCAGCGCCTCAATGCGGGCGGTGTTGAATACTTTACTTTTGTCCTTGATTTCCGTGTACGCCACACGCTGACCCACCTCAAGGATTTTTTCCACACCTTGTTGCAGCATGTCCTCAAAACGAAATACGCCGCAGTAGGTTTGCATGGTTTTGGCCAGCGCCGCGTTCACCTGCGCGACATTCTCGCCGTCTTTTTGGTTTTCCAGACGAGCCAGGCGCGCCAGCGTTTTACCGGCGGCATCGTCCGGCAATGGTTTATGGTGCGGATGGATTTTCAAATCTTCGATGATCTGATTGGCGGCGGCGCGGCCAAACACGACGATATCGAGCAACGAATTGGTTCCCAGGCGATTGGCGCCATGCACCGACACGCATGCGCATTCGCCCACGGCATAAAATCCCGCAACGGTTTCTTCCGGGCCGGTTTTATACGGCGCCACCACTTGACCGAAGTAATTGGTCGGAATGCCGCCCATCATGTAATGGGCGGTGGGCACAACCGGAATCGGTTCGTTGATCGGATCGACATGCGCGAATTTGATCGCCAGTTCGCGGATGCCGGGCAAGCGGGTTTTGATGATATCCGCGCCCAAGTGATTCAATTTCAGCAGCAAATGATCCCTTTCCTCGCCGCAACCCATTCCATCTTTCATTTCGGTGGTCATCGCGCGCGAAACGACATCGCGGCTGGCCAGATCCTTGGCGTTGGGCGCATAGCGCTCCATGAAACGTTCGCCCTCGCGGTTCAATAAGTAACCGCCTTCGCCGCGCACGGCTTCGCTGATCAAAACACCGACGCCATATACGCCGGTCGGGTGAAATTGCCAAAATTCCATGTCTTCCAGCGGAATTCCCGCGCGCGCAGCCATGCCCAAGCCATCGCCGGTATTGATCAATGCATTGGTGCTGGCTTGAAAAATCCGACCGCCGCCGCCGGTGGCAAATAATGTCGCTCTGGCCTGCAGGATTAAAATCTCACCGGTTTCCATCTCCATCGCGGTTACGCCGAGCACATCGCCTTGTTCGTCGCGAATCAGATCCAGTGCCATCCATTCGATGAAAAATTGCGTGTTGGCGCTGACATTGCGCTGATATAACGTATGCAAAAGCGCATGGCCGGTGCGATCGGCTGCCGCGCAGGAACGGGTTGCTTGCGCTCCGCCAAAATTTTGCGATTGCCCGCCGAACGGGCGCTGGTAAATTTTGCCGTTCTCCAAACGGTCGAACGGCATGCCGAAATGTTCCAGCTCGTACACCACTTCGTTGGCCTGACGGCACATGAACTCGATGGCATCCTGGTCGCACAGATAGTCGGAGCCTTTCACGGTGTCGTACATGTGCCAATGCCAATTGTCCTCGGTCACATTGCCCAGCGATGCGGCGATGCCGCCTTGTGCCGAAACGGTGTGGGAGCGGGTGGGAAATACTTTTGACAATACCGCGACTTTTAGTCCCGCTTCGGATAACTGCAGCGCGGCACGCATGCCGGCCCCCCCTGCACCCACGATGACTACATCGAATTTTCTTTTGGTTAGCGCCACATCAACTCCACAAAATTTCAGCAGTCCAGACCAGATAAAACAGCAAGGAAACGATGACCAGGATTTGCAAGGTCAGGCGTATCGCCGTGGGATGCACGTAATCCATCAGCACATTGCGCACACCCACCCATGCATGCCAGAACAAACCGATGAAAAATACAAAGGTTGCGATGCGTATCCATTGCGTGGTGAAAATATTTTTCCACGCGGCATAATCCTGCGGCGCAGCAATCCATACAACGACCAGCAGCGCCATCAAGTAAAACGCCATCAATACCGCAGTCACGCGCTGAATCAGCCAATCCTTCAGTCCGTAATGCGCGCCCGTTACCGCGCGTTTGGTAAGTTTTACCATAGCAGCAGCCCCGTTAATAAAGTCAGCAAAACCCCGGCAGCCAGCACCAGCTTGCTGCCGGTTCTCGCTTGCGCCAGGCTGACGCCCAGGTGCAGATCGAGCATTAGATGGCGGATGCCTGCGCACAAGTGGTGCAGGAAAAACCAAACCGGTAATAACAATAGAATCTTATAGGCAGGGCTTTGCAGATATTGCAGCAAAACTTCAAAGCTTTGCGGCGATTCCAGCAACCGTTGCAGGCCGCACAATAACAATGGAATGCCCGGGAAGAAAAGCAAAACACCGCTGATGCGGTGCAGTATCGATACGATGGCGGGTAACGGTTGGCCGATCTTAAAAAGATTGAGATGTTTGGGGCGTTGGTGATGCAGTTTTGCGTCCATGCTCTATGCTCAAAATTGGATTGACTCGTTACTCTGATAAAACCTGAAAGGCCGTTCGTTTTTTTAGAACGGCACACCAGTATATTTTATACGCGCACGTTATAAAACCCATTTCTTCCCGAGACGTAACAGGAAGATTCCCCGCCTGTGCGAGTGACGATTTTATTCCAGCGATACGCGCAAAGAAGCTGCCGCCGCCCAAGGCGCAAAGACGATGGATGCCAGCAGGAATGCGCCGATCAATGACAAATGCGCATCGAAGGCGATGCCGGACATATTCGCCTCGACTGCGCCCGCGCCGAAAATCAATACCGGGATATACAAAGGCAACACCAGCAGCGAAACCAGCACACCGCCGCCGCGTAAACCCAATGTCAGCGCGGCGCCGATGGCGCCGATCAAACTCAATACCGGCGTGCCCAGTAATAGAGCCACGGTTAGAACGAACAAGGCATCCGTCGGTAAATCGTATTGAATACCGAGCACCGGTCCCATCAACACCAACGGTACGCCGGTGACCAGCCAATGTGCTGTTGCCTTGCCCAATACCAGCAGCGACAGCGATTGCGGCGAAACCAGCATTTGCTCGAGCGTGCCATCGCTATAATCGTTGGCGAACATTCGGCCCAGCGACAGCATCGATGCCAGCAAAGCGGCGACCCAAACGACACCGGGCGCCATGGTGCGCAGCAAATTCATTTCCGGGCCGACGCTCAAAGGAAACAGGCTGACGACAATGACGAAAAAGAACAGCGTCGTCAAAACATCCGACTGACGCCGTATGGCCAACAAAAGATCGCGTTTAATTATCCAAAAAAACATATCAACTCAATTGCAATTGCGAAATGGCGGCAGCGGCGATTTCAATTTCCTGGTGCGTTGTCATCACCACCATGCCGCCTTGCTGCAAATGCTGTTCCAATAAATTCCGCATCAGATCGACTGCGGACACATCCAGTGCCACCAACGGTTCATCCAAAATCCACAAGGCTGTCTTACATACCAATAAGCGCGCCAGCACCACCCGGCGGCGCTGCCCTTGCGACAGCACCTTGACCGGAAGCATTTCCCGCCCTTTCAATCCCATGCGACGCAACGCTTCGACGGCTTGGGCGGCGGTAATTTCAAAACCGGCCAATGCGCTCGAAATCTGCAAATTCTCAAGCGCCGTGAGATCGTCCTTGGTGCCGCTCGAATGGCCGATATATGTCAGGTCTGCATAATATCCGCCGTCACGGGAACGAACGGAAATTCCATTCCAGAGAATTTCACCCGCCGCAGGATTCGATAATCCGCACAGCATGCGCAACAAACTGGTTTTGCCGCTGCCGTTGGGGCCGCGCACTTGCAACAGGCCGCCCGCTGCAACGGAAAAACTGACATCGCGAAAAAGCTCGCGGTCGCCGCGAACGCAAGCGAGATTGACACCTTGTAGCATTATTTGAACGACTCAGAGAAATAAACGCGTCATTGTAGCGTATTTGCCCATGCGTTTCTTACTTGGCTGCGATTGAGCGCCAGCCACTGCAACGCGATAATCGCGCTGGCCGAATTGAGTTTGCCCGATTGCAGCAATACCAACGCAGCATCCAGGGAAACGACATGAACTTTGATGTCTTCGCCCTCGTGCTGAGCCCCGAATATGCCGCCCGCATGTTTCGTATCGACCCGGCCGCAAAACAATGCGACACGCTCGGATGTACCGCCCGGACTGACCAAGAAATCATACAAAGGAATCAAATCGGTAACGGTGCAGTTGGCTTCTTCCATACTTTCCCGTTTAACCACATCTTCCGCCGTTTCGCCGGATTCGATCATGCCCGCTACGATTTCGAGCAACCACGGCCCGCCGGGCGCATCGAGCGCACCGGCGCGGAATTGTTCGATCAAAATCACTTCGTCGCGGATGGGATCGTAAGGTAAAACGGCGGCGGCATGCCCGCGCTCGAAAATTTCCCGCGACAATGCCGGACTCCATTGCCCGTTGAATAACCGATGCCGCAATCGATAGCGTTCTATGCGAAAGAAACCTTGATAACAAATTTCCTTTTCGATCATTTCCACATCGGTATCAATCATCGTCCGTATCGTCCTTGCCGAGCGCGATATCCCCGTCGAGATCGTCGTCGAAATTGCTTTTCTCATCGTCGACCGCATCGATGATTTCCGCCAACTGGCTGCGCGGAATCAATTTGTTGTCGATTTCATCGTCTTCGGCATTGTCCGCAGGATAAATGCCATCTTCGTCATCAAAAGAAAGTTCTTTGTGCGCCACAATAACCTCCAGTTAACGGGGTTGGGAATAATGCAATGATATTAAACCAGATAGCCTGCCTATGTCATTCCGGATGCGGCAAAGAACCTCCGGTAATCGGCGCAATGGATTTTTATTTGACTAGGGTTTAGTATGATCATTGTTCCGTCGAAGAAGGTTGATAAAAGGGTGAGAAAGCTTTCCTTAACAAGTTTTCGATGAAGGACAAATATCGCCTCCGATAATTTACGGCAATTCGCCATTGGGGATTTGAGATTACGGAAAATGGCATCGCACAATTACAATGCTGGAATAGCAAGCCATGAAGTTGAAGTTCACTAAAATGCACGGTCTGGGCAACGATTTTGTCGTGCTGGACGGCATCAATCAGAAGATCGATTTGGATCGGCAGCAAATCCGCACATTGGCGGACCGGCACTTCGGCATTGGCTGCGATCAGCTATTGTTGGTTGAAAAAGCCGAAGGGACGGCGGATTTTCGTTATCGCATTTTTAACGCCGATGGCGGTGAAGTGGAGCAATGCGGCAACGGTGCGCGCTGTTTTGTCCGCTATGTGCATGAGCATGGTTTGACGCATAAAAATGAAATTCGCATTGAAACGCTCAGTGGCGTAATATCGCCGAAACTGGAAGTGAACGGCAATGTGACGGTTAACATGGGAAAGCCGCAATTTGAGCCGGAAGAGATTCCATTCATTGCGGAAAAACGTGAATTGACGTATTCGCTTGAGATACAGGGCAGGTTGGTTACAATAAGCGCGGTATCGATGGGGAATCCGCATGCGGTTTTGCTGGTACAAGACGTCGATACCGCACCGGTCGAGGCCGACGGCGCTTTGATCGAAGTTCATCCCCGTTTTCCCAAAAAAGTAAATGTCGGTTTCATGCAAATCGTCGATCGCAGCCGCATCAGGTTGCGCGTTTTCGAACGCGGCGCGGGCGAAACGTTGGCATGCGGGACGGGCGCTTGTGCCGCCGTGGTGGCCGGTATACGCTTAGGACTGCTGGATCGCCAAGTTACGGTGAGCACGCGCGGCGGTGAATTGACGATCAATTGGGATGGAAACGATGCGCCCGTGTGGATGACCGGACCGGCTGTGACGGTATTTGAGGGTGAAATAAATTTGTAATTTATCAAGGAATAACGATGAAACCTGAAGACGTTGCGCAATATTTGCAAGAGCATCCGCAATTCTTTAACGAGTATGCTGACTTATTGGCGGACATTCAGATTTCCCATCCGCAGGATGATAAAGTGATTTCTCTCAATGAGCGTCAAATCATATCGCTGCGCGATCGGAACCGGGTATTGCAGGAAAAGTTGCTAGAATTGATCAGTTTCGGCGAGGAAAATGATGCGATCGGCGAGAAAATGCATCGATTGACGATTGCGTTGCTTTCCGTTTCCAATCTGGATGAATTGTTCAGCGCGCTGTATTTCAGCTTGAAGGAAGATTTTGCGGTGCCGTTTGTGGCCATGCGTTTTTGGAGCGTGTTTGGCGAAGGTAAGAATAACGTGGAATTCGCGCCGGTCGGCAAAGATGTGCAAGACATCGCCGATAGCCTGGCTCAGCCGTATTGCGGCAATCACGTTGCAAACGAAATCAAGCAGTGGTTCGGCGACGACGCCGAGTATCTCAATTCGTTTGCGATGATTCCTCTGAGCACCGTGCAAACAATCGGATTGATCGTGCTTGGCAGCCCGGACGGGGAGCGGTTTTATCCGGAAATGGGCACGCTGCACTTGAAGCGATTGGGCGAATTGATGTGTACTAGCTTAACACGCTACGATCAGGGCGAAACGGTCGGAGAGATAGCGGTTCGCGATCGTAATCAATGAATGAACAGCCCGATTCGCTCGCTGCGGCATTCATCCACTATTTGACCAATGAGCGGCGGTTGTCGCCGCTGACTATCGAAAGCTACACGCGCGACCTCCGATTGTTGCTGCGCCATCTCAATCAGGGCGATTTGCAACAGGTACAACTGCCCCATATCCGCATCGTTATCGCACAACTTCATAGCAAAGGGCTTGCCGGTAGAAGCCTTGCCCGGATATTGTCGACATGGCGCAGCTTTTACAAGTATTTAATCCACAGGCACCGTTTCCGGCATAATCCGTGCATCGGCATCCGGGTGCCCAAGTCGCCGCACAAATTGCCCAATGCATTGTCGCCCGACGAAGCGACGCAATTGCTGCAATTCTCGATTGATAGTTTATTGGCGGCAAGAGACAGTGCGATGTTTGAGCTGTTTTATTCTTCCGGCCTGCGGTTGGCCGAATTGACGCAACTCAAACCCGGCGCCGTCGATTTTGCCGAGGGGACGGTCAGGGTCATGGGAAAAGGCGGCAAGGCGCGTATCGTGCCGGTCGGCAAGTTTGCGCTCGAAGCGTTGACACGCTGGCTTGAGCGACGCTCGCAGATCGTCAAGTCGGATGTAACGGCGCTGTTTTTATCGCAACGCGGCACTGCCATCAGCATGCGAACCGTTAGTCATCGTCTGAAAGAACGCGCCCAGCGGCAAGGCATTCATCAGAATGTACATCCGCATATTTTGCGGCATTCATTTGCCTCTCATTTGCTGCAATCCAGCGGCGATTTGCGTGCTGTGCAAGAGCTGCTGGGGCATGCGCATATCACATCTACGCAGGTTTACACCCATTTGGATTTTCAGCATCTCACCAAAGTGTACGATACCGCGCATCCGAGGGCAAAAAAGAAAGGCTAGCAGGTCGTTGAAAAAACGATCTGTGTTGCCGCTGTGGTGTTAAAAACAGGCTCAAAATGCTCATTTATTACGCATAAACTGTGCTTTTTCGCCTGCTTTTGCCTTGCATCGGCTACCTCGAAAACGTTTTTCAACGGCCTGCCAGGAGACTGTCCGAGAAAATAATCATGAAAAGTAATTGAATTCGTAACTTAATTTGGGATATCCTTCGGGAAACGGTGCGTTGCACCAAGTCACACGCTAGGTGTTGCACTTCGAATCGAATCCGCTCTACATTTTTCGCAAAATCGACGATTCAGGGGAACGTAGGTTGTTCCAGATTGCTCGAGGCGAATATATAAAAAGGAAAATTTTATGAGTAATGACTGGGTGAAAGGTGGGCCGGGTGATGATTTTCTGGATGGTGGTGCCGGCAACGATAAGGTCGACGGCGGAGCCGGTAATGACCGCTTGCTGTACGTGGTCGGCGACAACGCTGGCGCTACAGATAGCTACGATGGAGGTTCCGGCGATAATACGCTGATTCTGAGCATGACCCGCGCTGAGTGGATGCGTGACGACATTCAAGCCGACTTGGCTGCCTTCTTGCAATTTCTCACCTCCGAGGCGCCCAATGCCAACGGCCAGATGAGCAGCAAAGGGTTCACGTTCGCTTCCCTGGGCTTACAAGTTCGCCGCGTCTCGAATGTCGAAGTACTTGTCGATGGAGTGCCGCAAGATCCACATGACGAAGCCGTGGTTGCAGTTGACGACAGCGGCATTGCTGCTACCGAACACAGCGAACTGACCGGTGATGTCACTATTAACGATCTCGTTCCAGACTTGGTACGAGCCGTGGAATTGGTCAATGGACCCACCAAAGGTAGTTTGACACTCGAGACCAACGGTATTTGGCGCTACGATCCCGGTATGGCGTTCGACACACTAGCTCAAGGCGAAAGCGAGATTGCTACATTTACATACCGTGTCAGCGATGCTGATCGAGACAATGCTAACGCAATCGTCACCTTGACGATCAACGGCACCAACGATGCGCCGGTGGCTGTGGATGACAGTGGCAGCGCCGATGAAAATGAAGTGTTGCAAGTCGCAGTGCTGGATAACGATACTGACGTGGATACCAGCGATACGCATACCGTGACGCAAGCATCCATTATCTCCGGGCTTGGTGCGGTTGCGATCATTGACAACGGAGTGCAATGGAATCCGGGTAAGAATTACGACTACCTCGCTGTTGGCGAAAGTGCGCCCGTGAAGATCGGTTACC
>SXJH01000094.1 GCA_005779435.1 Nitrosomonas sp.
ATTGAGGTCGCTGTCGTAAAACCAGACTTGCGTGCCGTCGCCGACGATCAGTTGCTGATAGGGGTTTTCGTAGCTCCAGCGGAATTTCTCAGGTCGCTCGAATTGCATCATGCCTTTGGATTCTTGCACGATGCGCGCATTGCGGTCGTACAGCGTTTGCTCGAAGTTGGCGCGCACGGTGCGCGTTTCCTGGATGAATTTTTTTAGACTGTCTATCGCGGCAGCCTCGACGGCAGCGGGCAGTAAACTGCCCAGCAATAAATAAAGCAGGGGGCGGCTTAATCGAAGCATGATGTTCCTTTTATGAAGAAAAGATTGGCAATCGGTTTATTCGTTGCGTGCGGGTGCCAATACTTCCCGGTTGCCGTTGCTTTGCATCGACGAAACCAATCCGGCGCGTTCCATGTCCTCAATGAGACGGGCTGCGCGATTATAGCCGATACGTAAATTCCGTTGCACCAGAGAGATCGATGCGCGGCGGGTTTTTACGACGATGGCAACGGCTTCGTCGTACAAGGGGTCGGTTTCACCTTCTCCTGTTTTCTTGGATTCAAGCGAACCGTTGCCGTCGTTTTCGTCTTCGCCTGTTTGCAGAATTTCTTCGATGTAATCCGGTTCGCCGAGCTGTTTCAGATATTCAACGACTTTGTGTACTTCGTGATCGGCCACGAATGCGCCATGAATTCGTTGCGGATAGCCGCTGCCCGGCGGTAAATACAGCATATCGCCTTGTCCCAGCAAAGCTTCGGCACCCATTTGGTCGAGAATGGTGCGCGAATCGATTTTGCTGGAAACCTGAAACGCAATGCGCGTTGGAATGTTCGCTTTAATCAGGCCGGTGATGACATCGACCGAAGGCCGTTGTGTGGCGAGCAGCAGATGTATGCCGGATGCGCGAGCTTTTTGCGCCAAGCGGGCAATCAAGTGCTCGACTTTCTTGCCCGCAACCATCATCAAGTCCGCCAATTCGTCGATCACCACTACAATCAGCGGCAGCTCTTGCAGGTATTCCGGCGCTTCTTCCGGCGGTGCGAGCGGGTTGGCAATGGGATCTTCATTTTTGATCGCATCGCGGATTTTTTGATTGTAGCCGCCGAGATTGCGCACGCCCAATGCCGACATCAGTTTGTAACGCCGCTCCATTTCTGCAACGCACCATCGCAACGCGCTTTCAGCATCGCGCATATCCGTGACAACCGGCGTCAACAAATGCGGGATACCCTCGTAGACCGACAACTCCAGCATTTTGGGGTCGATCAGGATCAAACGGATTTGTTCCGCCGTGGCTTTATAGACCAGGCTTAGAATCACGGCGTTGATCGCCACCGATTTGCCCGATCCGGTTGTGCCTGCCACCAAGGCGTGCGGCATTTTTGCCAGATCCGAAACAATCGGACGCCCGCTGATGTCTTTGCCTAATGCAATGGTCAGCGGCGATGCGGAATCCGCATATACTTGCGAACTGAGGATTTCCTGCAAGCGCACGATTTGCCGTTTGGGATTGGGGATTTCCAGGCCCATGCTGGTTTTTCCAGGAATGGTTTCGACCACGCGAATGCTGGCAACCGATAACGCGCGCGCCAAATCCTTGATCAAGTTGATGACTTGATTGCCCTTGACGCCGACTGCGGGTTCGATTTCATAGCGCGTAATAACCGGCCCTGGAAACGCAGCCATTACAGTCACGTCGACGCCGAATTCCTTCAGCTTGCGCTCGATCAGTCGCGACGTGAATTCGATGGTTTCTTTGGAGAGCACTGCGAAATCTTTTTCCGGCGAGTCTAGCAAGTGCAATGGCGGCAGCAGTGAATCCGGCAAATCCGAAAACAATGGCGCTTGTTTTTCCTTGATCACGCGCTGAGATTTGACGATAGTCGCTGCTGGCGGCTCGATATGTATTGCCGGATTGCTTTCGATGCGTTTTTTTTCAAATTCGATGGTTTTTTCGCGCACGCGCGAAGCAATTAAACCCGCAAGCTTGTCCTGCCGCATTTCCCAAGCATTCTTAAGCCACAGCAACGAGTTTTCGACGCTCTCGCCGATTCTCTCCACAAAACGTATCCACGACAAACCGGTGAATTGACTGAAGCCGATTGCGATAAGAATCAGCAACGTCAGCGTCGCCCCCGTAAAACCAAGCACTTGAGAGAAATAATGGCCGATGGTATTGCCCAGCATGCCGCCCGGCGTCAGCGGCAACACAATCTTGAGGGTATAAAATCGCAGCGCTTCCAATCCGCTGCTGGCGGCCAGCAATAATAAAAAACCGCCCAGCGATAGCAGCAGGGAATGACGATCGAAGATGCCGGTGCTGTCGATGCGGCGATAACTCCACGTGATCGCGGACAAAAAGAAAGCAACCCACCACCAAGCCGATGCGCCGAACAAATACAACAGGAAATCCGCCGCCCATGCGCCGATATGCCCGCCGGCATTGCGAATTTGATCCGAATCGCCGCTGTGCGACCAACCGGCATCGCCTTGATCGTAGGTGAAAAAAATCATGACCAAGTACAGTGCTGCGCCTATCCAGACCAGCAAGCCGGATTCGCGCAGCAATCGAAGCACTCTCGGGGAAAAAGACTGGCCGCCCGATTTCCTGGCCATTGGTTTGTTGATTAAACTCATTGGTAATTCAGCAGCGAAGGCTTGGAAAGATGGATACGCTGAATTATATAAGAGAATCCGAAGTAATTTCTTTATTTACATGAGCAAATGGATCTAATTGCTTTGCAAATAAAGATAATTTCTAAGGAGATGCTGATTGATTGGCTGTGCGAGCGGATCGCTTCTAATTTGATGCCGAAACCGCAGTGAAGATTAACCGGAGCGCGAGCGTAATAAAATTGCCGCCACCGGCGGTTTATCCTTGTTCGCAACCTGCGGCAGGGTTGCTACAGCGGTTTCTCCGTTGGATTTTGCAACCGAGAGCGCATTGCTTGCCCGTTCAAACAGTGCCGCAATATCGTCGGTTTTGTCCAGCGCGGCAATACCGATTTTAATAGCGCCCGGAGCCTGTTTGCTTTGTTTTGCGCCGATTTGCTTGCGGATGATTTCGCATACCGATTTCGATTCGGCCAAGCTGGTTTCGGTAAAAACGATCGCGAATGTATCGCGATTAATGCTGTAGGGAAAATCGGTTGCCCTGATGTTTGCTCTGATTTCTTGTGCGATCTTGTTTATTATGCTTTGGTTTTGAATTTCAACGATCGCCAGCGATAATTGGCGCTCGTATCGTCTGCATCGCTGAATTTCGCCGCTTAATTCGGTCTCAAAAGCTTGTTTGTTCTTAAAATCGGTAATAGGGTCGACCAATGCTCGATTCATTAAAGCTGCAATATCGATATGCGCTCTTTTGATCTTGATCACCATTGCTGCAGCGCAAACGATCAACATCAATGTGAGCGCCCGGTTAATAATCACGGTATGAAACGGCGCTTCTATGCCGGACGACAGAAAATATCCGGCGATAGTAAATACGAATCCCAGCATCGCAATAGCATAAGTCGAACCGATGCCGCCGACCCAAAGGGTTGCGAATATGACGAGCGCATAAGGTGCGCCGGCGGCGACGCCGAGCGGCAAATGCAAATCGATGACAAAAATAAAAAGCGTCGAAGCCAGAACAACCAGGCAGTTCGCATGCGCAAAACATTCTCTCAAAATAAGTCTTAAGGTAGGAACAGTATTGATTAGATATTGCATCGGCTTAATGTGATCTGAGATAAGTTGGAAATAAATATTCCCTGCCGTTACGGATTGTTAGAGTCCAATCTTTAGCAGGTCATAAAACCATTCGTGTTGCCTTCATGTCATGTGTAACTCGTGCTTTTTGCATGCCTTTCTTTGTGCGGCGGTAATTTACAAAGCGGGGAAGTTTTAGTTTTCGAGCCTGACAATGCGCGTTCCCGCCAATCGATCGTGAAGAAATTGATGATCGCGATCGAATATTGCCCAAAGAAATCCAAAACCAAAAAAAACAAAACTGATGAGTATCAGATGCAGTTTATTGACGAATTCAAACGGAACCGCATAATCTATAATCGCAAAAGATATTATACCGATTAATGTACAGAGGTAACGCAAAATGGCAATTTTTTTCGTCAAATTGCCGCCATCCGCAGTCACGATGCGCATTTTCCATGTTTGCATGGCAAGCGTTTGTCCGCCGTGCGTCCAGTACCACGTGTAATAATATCCCATCACAACAAATAAGTAGAACTGAAACAGCGGCTTAAAGTAATCCGCCTGCGTATCGCGAACGACTAAGTGGAATATGAGGCTTGCGACAAATAAGACAGCGGTAAGAATGAGCGACTCATAAACCAAGCAGATGGCTTTTCGTTTCAAAGTGGGTGATGTAAATGTCATTTTGGGTTCTGGGCCGGGGAATCTTGCCGATTATGCAGCGTTTTCTTAGAAAATTGCTCAAAGCGCCACTACTGATTGATAATTATTATCGTTTACGCTATTATAACCAATTCGTCATTGGTGCGGTCGGTATTGGTCAAGTCGGTTGGCAATCGTTGCGCGATCGCCGCTTGTGCCGGTGCAAACAAAATATCGTCGGCGGTATCCGATCCTTTTAAATTAAGTAAATTAAGCGTCAGGATTTGTTGCTCTGTAATGCAGTCATTGGCACGTAAAAATATTGGGTATCTGAAACAAAAGCAGCATTTTATCTCATTGCCCGGATTGTTGTTCGTTCTTGTGGTGCATGCGGCATTATTTTATTTTTTATGGAATCAGCGGCTGATCCCGGCGCCGGACCGGATGGTTACCTTATTTGCCGAATTGATATCGGCACCTCCTCCGGCAACACCAAAACCGGTATCAGAACCGGTTCCGGCAAAACTGCAACCGGCCAAAAAACCCGAAACAAAACCCAAACAAGAACGCCTCGTAACCAAAGCGCCGGTTACCCAAAAACAGGAACAAACCGCGCCATTGCCGCAACCGTCCCCGACACCTGTCGCCGAAGCGGCGAAAGAGCCGGCAGTTGCCGCAGCGCCGCCGACGCAATTGCCGATAGAGCCCGTCAAGTTATCTTCCGAATTGTCGGTTTCCTGCCCGAAATTGACGTCGCCAGAATACCCGGCAATCTCCCGCCGCATGGGCGAAGAGGGCAAATTGGTGTTGCGCGTGGAACTGGATGAGCAAGGGCGGATCGCCGCCGCGAAAGTCATCAACAGCAGCGGTTACGAACGGCTTGATAATGCGGCATTGGCCGCAGTTAAGAACTGGCAATGCAATCCGTCGTTGCGCGATGGCCAACCGGTTCGGGCAGTGGCGTTACAACCCTTTAATTTTGTATTGCAAGGAAATTAAACCATGGAACAAGGACTCGGTTTTTCTCATTTTCTCGATCAGATAGACGGTGTCGGCATCAGTGTGCTGGTGCTGCTATTGTCGTTATCGGTCGCGAGCTGGTACCTGATCATCACCAAAAGCATCGCTAACCTGATTGCCAAACGCCGCGCGGAAGCTTTTTTGAAACATTTTTGGAGCTTCGATTCGTTGCATGCGGTCAATATCGAATTCAAAAATGCAGCACCGGACAATGCATTTGCCGAACTGGCCAAGCTCGGCATCGACGCCGCCGCCGATTCCAAAATTCACAGCTCGTATAAACTGGCCGCTGCGGGCGGTACCAGCGAGTTCCTGACCCGCACGCTGCGCAACGGCATCGATCAGGAAGCCACGCGCGTGGAAAACGGCCTGACGCTGATCGCCACGGCAGGCTCGGCAGCGCCTTACATCGGATTGTTCGGCACCGTATGGGGCATTTACCATGCGCTGATTCAGATCGGACTCTCCGGGCAGGGCACGCTGGACAAAGTGGCGGGCCCGGTCGGCGAAGCGTTGATTATGACGGCATTGGGATTGGCGGTAGCGATTCCCGCCGTATTGGCCTACAACACGTTCGTGCGTCGCAACCGCATCTGGCTGGCGCAACTGGAAGCCTTCGCGCACGATTTGTTCATTCTGATTACTGTCGGCGATACCGGCGATACACCGAACGATAAACGGCAACCCTCAATCGCAGCAGTATCCGATGCAATCGATCAAACCGGCGGAGGGCAATCGTAATGGCTTTCGGAAGCATGCACGACAACGGCCGTCAGGCGCCAATGTCCGAAATAAACGTGGTGCCGCTGGTCGACGTGATGCTGGTGTTGTTGATAATCTTCATTATCACCGCGCCGCTGCTGACGCACTCGGTCAAAATCGATTTGCCTAAAGCGGAAAACACGCCCAATTTGACGCAGCCCGAGCATGTCGAATTGGCCATTCGCGCCGACGGCAGCCTGTTCTGGAACGGCGAGCCCATAATACAAGCAATGCTGACGGCTCGATTCAGCTCCGCCGTTGCTAAATCGCCGCAAACGGAATTGCACATCCGCGCGGATAAGCTGGCGCACTACGAACATGTCGCGAAAGCAATGAGTATCGCGTCTAAAGCCGGTATCACGAAAATCGGTTTTATTACGGATCCTTCGGAGCAATAAGGGTATCTCTAAAAAATCATATTTTGTTACAATACTTCGTTGCTCACAAAAAATATTTCCTTACATATCAATCATATGCTTCGTCAATATTTTTTGTTCTCGCCTCGTCTTGTTTAAAACTCTGAATTTTTAGAGATGCCCATAACAAAAAAACGCCGCGATATTTGAATCAAATCAAATCCTCGTCGCGGAATCGCTGTTGAATCTCAAGTACCTTATCGATATTGTCGATCAGCGCATTAACGCAATCGCGATCCAATTTGGCGCTGGACATTTTGCGCAATACGACAAAAGCTTCTTCGTTCGTCCATGGCGCTTTGTAGGAGCGGCGCGAAGTCAACGCATCGAATACGTCGGCCACGGCGCTGATGCGCGCTTCGATAGGAATTTCTTTTCCTTTTAATCCCCTGGGGTAGCCGCTACCATCCATCGCCTCATGATGGAATTCCGCGATGTTGCGCAAAATGTCGACATGACCGAAAGTCCCCAGGCTGAAATCCTTCAGCACCGAATCGATAATCTCGCGTCCTTTCTCCGGATGCGTTTTCATCACATCGAATTCGTCGTCGTCGAGCTTGCTCGGTTTGCGCAAAATTTTGTCCGGAATGCCGATTTTTCCGACATCGTGCATCGGCGAGAAGAGAAAAATATGTTCGATCTGTTCGTCGGTGATGTCGTAACGCTCGGCCAGTTCGCGCGCAATGAGACGGGCATAATGCGCTGTGCGGTCGATATGCGAACCGGTTTCCAAGTCGCGGTAATGCGTCATGTTGCGTGCCGCGCGAACTGCGGCGAGCAGGGTGCGGATAGCGGTCAATTCATTGATGACCATCAATGCGATCAAATGCCCGTAAATATCGATCTGCCGCAGCGATTGCGGCGTAAACGGATGCTGTTGCATCGAATTAAAAAATAGAAAACCGATAAATGTGCCGCTTTGATACAGCGGCATGGTGTAGCTGGATTTATAGCCTTTGGCGGCGACGCGCTTGGTATGTTCATGCGTGCCTTGCGCAAAAATCGCCAGATCCTGCACCAGGCGCGGTTTGCGATGCTCGATGATGGCATGCAGCGATGGCGCGGAACTGAGCGGTGCTTCGTAAGTGGTCACCGGGCTGTCGTTGCCTTCGGTGCTATGCGTGTATGTCTTGAGCATTTGCGTTTTTTCGTCAAACAACGCAATCGCCAGGCGGTCGACAAACGGAAAATCCTGACGCATGACTTGATGCAGGAAACGCAATTTTTCGGTGAGCGGTATGTTTTCATGCAAATTGGCCAGCGTGTCCTGGTGCGCAAAAAGATCTTGTTCCTGCTGCATAAAATTATTCCCGGTAAATTGACTCGCAAAAATCGGCTGACATCGAGATTGCTTCCATTTTAAACGATTTACATCGGCGGCATCGTGCCGTCGTTCTTTGGAAACGCTGATTAATTGGCTGTACGAGCGAATCGCATCAATGCGCGGTACTCGCTCCATCGCCTATCTCATTGATATGTCTCGGTCGCTGCGTTCCGTGCGCCTCGTGCTTCATCTCGCTCGCCGAATTAATCAGTGTTTCCCTTTATCGATTCGCTGCAAAAAATCCTGTGGCAAATTGCCGCGCGGCAATTTGCCACATTCTCAAACCCCGGCATTCTTTCTAAAATTTATCCGTCGTCTTTTGTTCATTGTCTTTTAATTTACTGGAGGATGCGCGGCGTACCGATACGCCCGGCATAAAACCGATGAGAATACCCGAACGACTTGAGCCGCTGGTTGAAGAAGGTTTGATCGACCATGTGATCTGCCAATTGATGAGCGGCAAAGAAGCCACGATTTATATCGTGCATTGCGGCGAAGAAGTGCGCTGCGCCAAGGTGTACAAAGACAGCAACAAGCGCAATTTTCAGCACCGCGCCTGTTGCGCCGAAGCGCGGAAAATAAAAAACAACCGGCGCACGCGCGAGGAAGCCTGGCAAGGCATTGAGGTCGACATGCTGTGCAAGCTGGCGACGGACGGAATCCGCGTGCCCAAATTTTATAACTTTTTTGCCGGTGTTTTGTTGATGGAATTGATTACCGATGCGCAAGGAAACGTCGCGCCCCGGTTGAGCGACATGCAACTGACACCGGAACAAGCGCGCGAGTATTACAAAAACTTGATCGGACAAACGGTTCGGATGCTTTATACCGGCGTCGTCCATGGCGATCTGTCGCCTTACAATGTTCTGATCGGCGAGCGTGGCCCGGTCATTATCGATCTGCCGCAAGCTGTCAATGCAACGGATCATTACCGGGCACGTCACATCATCAAGCGCGATATCGATCATTTGACGGCTTACTTCAGCCGTTTTGCGCCGGAATTGGCGCGATCCGATTATGCGGACGAGATCTGGTCTTATTGTCAATACGGGAAACTGCAAGCGCCCGCTAACGCATTCGTGCATTGAGCGGCGATCAGCCGTCGCTCTTTGTCACCCATTTCTGCACCACCAAACTTCCCACCATGTCTCCCTCCACGTTGACCATGGTGCGAAATGTGTCGAGCAGCCGGTCGACGGGCATTAAAATCGCAATGGCCTCGACCGGCAATCCGACCGATTGCAGCACCACAACCATCGTCACCATACCCGCGCTGGGAATGCCCGGCGCGCCGATGGCGGCCAGCATCGCGGTTAGAAACACGATCAATTGCTGCGCGAAAGTCAGTTCGATGCCGACCAAATTGGCGATGAACAATGCCGCAACCGCTTCGTACAATGCGGTGCCGTCCATATTCATGGTCGCGCCCACCGGAATCACAAACCCGGCGACATCGCGCTTGACGTGCAAATGCTGCTCCACGCAACGCAATGTCACCGGCAACGTCGCCGCGCTGGAACTGGTAGCCACCGCAGTAATCAGCGCTTCGCGCGCGCCCAGCCAGAATTGATACGGCGTCACACCGGTGGTCAGATAAAGGATCAAAGGCAAAACGATCAAACCGTGCACCAGCGTCGCACCCAATACCACCGCGACAAACGCGATCATGGTCGACAGCAATTGCGCATCTTGCGTGGCGACCAATTGCAGCAACAGTGCCATGATGCCCAGCGGGGCCAAGCGCATGATCCAGCCGACCAGCATCAGGATCAATTCGAGAAATTCCTGCATCAGCGCCAGGATATTGCGGTAGCGCTCGCCGCCGATGACCAATGCGATGCCGAGCAACAACGCAAAAATCACCACCGCCAGCACGTTGCCTTGCGCCAAAGCCGCAATAGGGTTTTGAAACAGCGAGCGCAGGAATTGCGCGAAGAAATCGCCTAGCGACATCTGCGTGGCTTGAAAACCCTGTATCGCATCCTGAAACATCGCGATTTGCAACCCGCTGCCCGGCTGAAACAGATTGGCGGCCGCCAGACCCAGCACCACGGCAATCGCCATCGTGGCAAAGAAATAGCACAGCGTGACTTGCCACACGCGGTTCATTTGCCGGTGTGCGCGCAGATTCGCCACGCCGACGACAATCGACGTGAACACCAGCGGAATCAGCACCATGCGCAATAAGTCGATGAACAGCGTGCCGATCAGTTTCGCAACGTACAGTCCCGTTTGCGTGATCTCGGATGTTTGCCCCAGACCGGAAAAACCGAAACCCAAGGCAATGCCGACCACTGCCCCCAGCAAAATCTGTGCGTTGAGCGAAACCTGCCTCACCGGCGGTTAACCGCTAGACCCAATCCTTGCCGATCAGAAAATCGGTATACAGTTTGTCTTCTGCGCTGCCCGCTTCGGGTTTCCAATCGTAGCGCCATTTCACCACCGGCGCACAGGCCTACACCGGCGCCGTAACCCTTGCGGCCAACAGCACGCTGG
>SXJH01000014.1 GCA_005779435.1 Nitrosomonas sp.
CGAAGCGCTGAAATCGGTGTTTGTCTTGTCCGATTTTGCGCAAACCGGGACGCGGGAGTTGCTGGCTGAAGATTATGTCTATCAAATTAAGCGGCTGGCGCATCCGAAATTGCATTCGCCGATTTATGGGTTGATGGCGGACTACATCGTCGGTCTGAGGACATACGCCGACACATTGAGGCAGGTGGAAAGCAATTTGCCGGGAAGCGAAACTTTTCTGGATCTTAGGAATTATGAAATGGAAGGGGTTCGGATAATCGATAAATATACCTATCGCGTTAAAATTAAAGGAAAGTATCCGCAGTTTCTATATTGGCTGGCAATGCCTTTTTTCGCGCCGATTCCGTGGGAGGCCGATCGTTTTTATTCCCAAAAGGGATTGGTGGGGAAAAATATCACGTTGGATTGGTATCCGGTCGGAACCGGGCCGTATATGTTGACCGAGAACAATCCGAATCTTCGTATGGTGCTGGAGAAGAATCCGAATTTCCATGATGAATTTTATCCGGACGAAGGTATGCCGGGAGATACGGAAAGGGGATTGTTGATCGATTCGGGTAAAAAATTGCCTTTTATCGATAAGGTGGTATTTACGCGAGAAAAAGAAAGCATTCCGCGCTGGAACAAATTTTTGCAAGGCTATTACGATGCCAGCGGCATCGGTTCGGACAGTTTTGATCAGGCGGTGCAAATGGTGGGACAAGGCGAAGCGACGATCACGGACGAAATGGCCGCGCAGGGAATTCGACTGGAGACGACTGTGGCGGTATCCACTTATTATATGGGCTTCAATATGCTGGATCCGGTGGTTGGAGGCGGGAACGATCCGCGCATGCAGGAGTCGGCGAGAAAATTGCGGCAAGCAATTTCAATAGCGGTGGACTACGAAGAATATATTTCCATTTTTGCCAACGGTCGCGGTATACCGGCGCATAGCCCTATTTCACCGGGTATAGCCGGTTATCGCGATGGTCAGGACGGTATTAATCCTGTGGTATACGATTGGGTTAACGGGCAGCCGCAGCGCAAGTCATTGCGAGACGCTAAAGAATTGCTCAGGCAGGCAGGGTATCCGGATGGCATCGATCAACGAACCGGTGCGCCGTTGATTTTATATTTCGATGTTACCGCGCGGAGTGCGGAGGACAGATCAAAACTCGATTGGATGCGCAAACAATTCCAGAAGCTGAATATTCAATTGGCGGTAAGAAGCACGGATTACAATCGCTTCCAGGATAAAATCCGCAAAGGGAATGCGCAGATTTTTGAATGGGGTTGGAACGCGGATTATCCGGATCCGGAGAATTTTTTGTTTTTGCTGTACGGGCCGCAACGCAAAGTCGGCAATAGCGGCGAGAATGCGGTTAACTACGATAACGCAGCGTACAATTTGTTGTTTGATCGGATGAAAAATATGGAAGATGGCGAGGAACGGCAATCGATCATCGACGAGATGGTTAAAATTTTGCGATACGATGCGCCGTGGCTATGGGGGTATCATCCGACCGATTATGCGCTGTATCACGCTTGGTATCGGAATATCAAGCCCAACAGAATTTCAAACAATAGTCTGAAATATTTTAAGATCGACGCCGACCTGCGGGCGAAGAAACAACGGGAATGGAACCAACCGATATTGTGGCCGGCGGTGCTCGTGTTCATTGTCATGATCGTGGGCCTGATACCGGCGATCGTAACTTATCTGCGCTACGAAAGCAGAGCAGCGCTGAAAAATATTTCTATTTGAATATCAACCGAATTTTCAGATGCTCAATTACATCATAAGGCGAGTAGTGTATGCGTTACCGATTCTAATCGGCGTCAATCTGCTGACATTCGCTTTGTTTTTTGTCGTCAATACGCCGGACGATATGGCGCGCATGCAACTTGGCATCAAATACGTTACACCGGAGGCGATAGAAAAATGGAAAGCCGAGCGCGGTTATAACAAGCCTTTGCTGTTTAATGCGGGAGCGGAAAAGCTGGAGAAGCTGACCAGCACCATTTTTTTTGAGAAATCGATTGCGATGTTCGTGTTTGATTTTGGGCGTTCCGACGATGGGCGGGACATTGCGCATGAAATCAGGTCGCGCATGATGCCGAGTTTGGCGATCGCGCTGCCGGTATTTGTTTTGGGGTTGGTCGTTTACATTACGTTGGCGTTGTTGATGGTGTTTTTTCGCGCGACTTATATTGATTTTTGGGGGGTGGTTGTCTGCGTTGCGTTGATGTCCATTTCCACGTTGTTTTATATTATCGTCGGTCAATTTCTTATCAGTAAGCTGTGGCATTGGGTGCCGATATCGGGTTATAGCGCCGGAGCGGACGCCGCTAAATTTCTGTTGCTGCCGGTTATCGTCGGCGTGATCGGTAACATCGGTTCGAGTACGCGGTGGTATCGCACTATTTTTTTGGAGGAAATGAATAAAGAGTATGTGCGTACGGCGAGAGCGAAAGGGCTGTCGGAGCGCTTGGTGTTATTCAAACATGTGCTTAGAAATGCGATGATTCCGATACTGACGGGTGCGGTCGTGGTGGTGCCCCTGCTGTTTCTCGGTAGTTTATTGATCGAATCTTTCTTTGGTATTCCGGGGCTTGGCAGTTATACCATCGACGCTATCAATTCTCAGGATTTTGCCGTTGTTCGGGCGATGGTATTTCTTGGGTCGATGCTCTATATTGTCGGTCTGATTTTGACGGATATATCGTATACGTTGGTCGATCCGCGAGTGCGATTGAATTAGCGCATCATATTGTGGAAAACAGGCTGTTATCCCTAAGGAATTCGGTGAAATCCCCGATGAGAGGCGGCGATTCCCTATAAAACATCCTAGAAAACGGATTGACTTATAGGGACAATGCATTCATAATCAGCCGTTTCGTTCGGAGGGGTTCCCGAGCGGTCAAAGGGATCAGAC
>SXJH01000095.1 GCA_005779435.1 Nitrosomonas sp.
AAATGCGATGTGGATTTGCCGATCAAAATTACTGACCTTGCACCGCAACCGCAGGATACCGCGCAGTTGATCCACTGGTATGAAAAGCTGGATATGAAAGCGTCGCTGCGCGAATTGCGCCAGCAAATGGAAAGCGATCAACCCGGCAATGAACGAGTGACTGCAGCGGGAGCCAGGGAAAGCGCAGGTTCTGCACCATCGCAAAATTACCAAACGATCCTTACCGAAGCGGAATTGGCGGATTGGCTGGAGCGGATCGATACGGCGCAATTGGTGTCGATCGATAGCGAAACAACAAGCCTCAATCCGATGCAAGCCAAGCTGGTTGGGATTTCATTTTGTATCGAAAGCCAACGGGCGGCGTATTTGCCGCTGAATCACAATTATCCCGGCGTTCCTACGCAATTGACTCTGGCCACGGTGCTCAATCGAATGAAGCCGTGGCTGGAGAACGCGGCAAAGCCCAAGCTGGGGCAAAATTTGAAATACGATAAGCATGTTTTTGCCAATCACGGCATTCAACTGAACGGCATCGTGCATGACACGATGCTGCAATCGTATGTGCTGGAATCGCATCAACCGCATAACATGGATAGTTTGGCATTGCGGCATTTGGATATTAAAACCATCAGTTACGATGAAGTAACCGGAAAGGGCGTCAATCGCATCGGTTTTGACGAAGTCGATATCGACGTTGCTACGCGCTATGCCGCAGAGGATGCGGATATTACGCTGCAGCTGCATCAGGTATTGTATCCGCGCATCGAATGCGATGAACGGTTAAACCGAATTTATCGTGAAATCGAAATGCCGGTTTTGGAGGTGCTGTTTCAAATCGAGCGTAACGGCGTATTGTTGGATTATGCGTTGTTACACAAGCAAAGCCATGAATTGGGAGAGAAGCTGCGCACTTTAGAGCAGCATGCATTCGAAATTGCGGGACAATCCTTTAATTTGAATTCGCCGAAGCAAATCCAGGAAATTTTATTTAATCAATTAAAGTTGCCCGTTATCAAGAAAACGCCTACCGGCGTTCCTTCCACCGATGAAGAGGTATTGCAGCAACTGGCTTTGGATTATCCGCTACCCAAGCTGCTATTGGATTATCGCGGCCTTGCCAAATTGAAATCGACTTATACCGACAAATTGCCTTTAATGATGAATCCTGAGACGGGGCGGGTGCATACCAATTATGCGCAAGCGGTTGCCGTAACCGGACGATTGGCCAGTTCGGATCCGAATCTGCAAAATATTCCCGTACGCACTGCGGAGGGCCGCAGAATCCGGGAGGCGTTTATTGCGCCGCCGCAGCATAGGATCGTATCGGCCGATTATTCGCAGATCGACTTGCGCATCATGGCGCATCTTTCCCAAGATGCCGGTTTGTTGAAAGCATTTGCTGCGGGTGAGGATATTCATCGTGCTACCGCAGCGGAAGTTTTTGGTGTGTCGCTCGACCAAGTTGATCAGGAGCAGCGTCGTTACGCCAAGGTGATTAATTTCGGTTTGATATACGGCATGTCGGAATTCGGTTTGGCATCGCAGCTAGGAATCGAGCGCAGTGCCGCGCGCGCCTATATTGAACGCTATTTTGCCCGCTATCCCGGCGTGGAATGTTATATGCAAGAAACGCGGGAAAAGGCCAGAAAACTAGGGTATGTCGAAACAGTATCGGGACGTAGGCTTTGGTTGCCGGAAATTAATCACACCAACGGCAATCGCCGACAGGGTGCCGAGCGCGCCGCCATTAACGCTCCAATGCAAGGAACGGCAGCCGATATTATTAAATTGGCCATGATCGCGGTCCAAAATTGGCTGGAAAAGGCGAAATTACGCAGCAAACTGATTATGCAAGTGCATGATGAATTGGTTTTGGAAGTTCCGGATGCAGAAGTCGATATCGTTCAAAGTGCATTGCCGGAGTATATGTGCAATGTCATGAAACTGGATGTGCCGCTAATCGCGGATGTTGGAATGGGAGATAATTGGGAACAGGCGCATTAATGGCGATAATCGCGCCTGTATAGTGTGATAATTCGGTATCTTTCTTATTCTCGTGTTTCGACTTGCAGCAGTGGTTCTGCAGGTGCGGCCGAGATGGTTTCTTTGTTGACTTTTCTTTTCGATCGCTTGGGTATTACGACTTCTTCGATAGTCGCCGCAACCTTTTCTGGAGGCGTTTCAACCATAATTAAGCCAACTTTCGTAAGATCCGGGAGCTTGCTGATGGGACTACTTTCGGATTCCTGAGCTGCCGCTGGCTGATCGTGCAGTGGCGCTGCATGCGCAGCTACTTTTTTTTCAGATCTTTTGGCAATCGGCGGTTGGGTTGGCGTTTCTGGAATAGGATCTCGCGGTTCATCGCTGACTGAAAGACTTATCTCAGTTTTATATGTGGATAATGAATCATCGGTGTCCCCCGTGGATTCGCCAATTTCAGAATGCTGATTGTCCGATGGATCTCTTGCGCGCATCGATTGGTCGCGATTTCTGCCGCCGCGTTGTCGGCGTGAACGCTTGCGAGGAGCGACTCTTGCGCTCTCGTCGTCAGTATTGGGTTTTTCGATGGCAGATATTTCCAGATCGGACATTTTGCCTTCAGAATGAATTCCAGTTGATGGTTCCGATTCGGGTTGGTCGTGGTTTGTACGAGCTTCCGATAAATAAGAACGATGCTCGCTGGATGCAATATCGGTATCGGATTCCTGCTTGCTTTGTTTATGAGCGGAGCCATCTTTATTGCGATCGCCCTTTCCGCGCGCTCGACGACCACGTGAGCGGCTCCGTTCTTGCGATATTTCGGCCTTTCCGGTAGTTGCTTGCTGTTTATCGGTAATCTCTATTTTTGTTTCTTCAGTACCGGTAGGTTTAAACCAACTGAAAAATTTGTCCAGCAACGACGTATCGCGCGATTTATCTTCGCGAACAGGCGCCGGTTGCAATGGGGTGAT
>SXJH01000096.1 GCA_005779435.1 Nitrosomonas sp.
ACAAGCCGTCGGCTTCCAGGTTGGCCTGTTTTAATGCATCCTCGACTCGTTGCAAAAGCGCGGTATCGGCGCTTGCAGTAACGCGTAAAGGAGAAATTTGTACGGCAGGGGATTCGCCATAAAAGTTTGGCAACGTGTACAGCGCGCCGAGTAGTAGTGAAACCGCAATAATGAGATATTGCCAAAATGCGTAGCGGTTCATGGTATCAGTTTATAAAATGATAAAAGAAAAAAACGTGAACAAACGATTGATCCGGCATCGATTCGGTAAGCAGTTACTTTTTCTCGGCCTCGGCTTCTTTAGCAGCGGAAACGTCAGCGCTTTCATCGGTTTTGGTGTCGATAGCGGCTGCTTTCGGTGTTTTTGTTTTTGCGGTTTTGTTTTTAGGCTCGATGCTTCTCAAAGTGCCTTTGGGTAATAACGTTTGCACGGAAGATTTAAGCGTGGTGACTTCGATGCCGGGTGCGATTTCGACGATAACATAGGATTCGCTGACATTGATGACTTGTCCGAGTATGCCGCCATTGGTGACGACTTCATCGCCGCGTTGCAACGCTTCGACCATTTGCTTGTGTTCTTTGGCGCGCTTCGATTGCGGGCGGATCAATAAGAAATAAAATAAAACGAGGATACCGATCATCGGTAACAGACTTATCAAGCTGGCATCGTTTTGCGCCGGTGCGGCAGCTTGAGCGAATGCGTCACTAATCAGCATGGTTTTCTCCACAGGTTTTCGTAAAAAACGCACATATTAGCATGTCGACTGCTTATGCCTGAAATTCTTGTGCAAATTCTTCGAATTGGCGGTTTTCGATGGCTTGCCGGATTTGCGCCATCAATTCCTGATAATAGAACAAATTGTGAACGGTATTCAGATGTGCGCCGAGCATTTCATTAATGCGCTGCAAATGGTGCAGATACGAGCGGCTGAAATTCTGGCAAGTGTAACAACCGCATTGTTCGTCCGGTGGGGCGGTATCCAAGCGATATTGGCTGTTACGCAGTTTGATGACGCCATGACGCGTATACAGCCAGCCATTTCGTGCATTACGTGTCGGCAACACGCAGTCGAACATATCGATGCCATGGGATACCGCATGAACAATATCCGCCGGTGTGCCGACTCCCATCAAATATCGCGGTTTGTCTGCCGGCAGCAATGGCGCGGTATGCTTTAAGATGCGCTGCATTTCCGATTTAGGTTCTCCAACCGACAAGCCGCCAATGGCATAACCGTCAAAACCGATCGTGGATAAACCGGCAAAAGAGATATCGCGCAAATGTTCGTACATGCCGCCTTGTACGATACCGAACAGCGCATTGGGGTTATCGCCGTGCGCCAGCTTGGATCGCTCCGCCCAGCGCAAACTCAATTCCATCGATAATCGCGTAGCGGTTTCGTCGGCAGGGTAGGGTGTGCACTCATCGAATATCATTACGATATCGGAATTGAGCGTGCGTTGGATGCGCATCGATTCTTCCGGCGATAAAAAGCAATCGTCGCCGTTTACGGGCGATTTAAATTTAACGCCCTGTTCGCTTATTTTGCGTAAATCGCCAAGGCTGTAAACCTGAAAACCGCCGGAATCGGTCAAAATCGGTTTATCCCAGCCGATAAATCGATGCAGTCCGCCGTGCGTTTCTATGACTTCCATACCGGGGCGCAACCACAAATGAAACGTGTTGCCCAGAATAATCTGCGCATTAACGGCCTGTAGCGCGGACGGCGACATGCTTTTGACCGCACCATAGGTGCCGACCGGCATAAACACCGGTGTTTCTATGGTGCCGTGCGCCAAGGTTAACGTGCCGCGCCGGGCTGCTTTGTCGGTGCAATGTAAATCAAATTTCATGGTTTCTTCTCGATCAGCATGGCGTCGCCATAACTAAAAAAACGGTACTGCTGTTGCACGGCGTGCCGATAAGCTTGCCGAATATTATCCATTCCGGCGAAGGCGGATACCAGCATCAACAGCGTAGAGCGCGGCAAATGAAAGTTGGTCAATAGCCGCTCGACTACCTGAAACCGGAATCCCGGTGTAATAAATATCCGCGTATCGTCAAAACCGGCAACCAATTCGCCCCGATGCGACGCAGCACAGGCTTCCAATGCCCGCAACGAAGTGGTGCCGACCGCCAGTATGCGCCCGCCGGTCGCTTTTGCGTGTGCGATGGCATCAACGGTTGCCTGCGGTATATGATAGGTTTCGCTATGCATGACATGATCGGCAATATCATCGGCGCGAACCGGTTGAAATGTACCGGCGCCGACATGCAGCGTCACATAAGCAATCGCCACACCCTGCATTTTCAATCGATCCAACATGTCGGTATCGAAATGCAGACCGGCGGTCGGTGCGGCAACGGCGCCGCAATGCTTGGCGTAGACGGTTTGGTAGCGCGATTCGTCCGTGGCGGTTGCTTGCCGCGTTATATAAGGCGGAAGCGGCAATTGCCCATATTGTTCGAGCAATTTCGCGACAGATTCTTCACGATCGAACCGTAGCGTATAAAATTCCCGCTCGCGCGACACCACCGTGACTGGAATTGCATCGGCCAACAGCAATTGCGAATCCGGTTTCGGTGCGTGGCTGGCGCGAATCGCCGCCAACACATGACGATCGTCCAGCAGCCGCTCGATCATCACTTCCACCTTGCCGCCGCTGTTTTTTTTGCCAAACAATCGCGCCTTGATTACTTGCGTATCGTTAAAGACCATCACATCGCCCGCGCGCAGATACCGAGGCAGATCGGTGAATAATGCATCGTTCCAACAATCGTGAGTGCCGTCCAAATGCAAAAGGCGGCTATCGGAGCGCTTGGGGGCGGGGAATTGTGCGATCAGTTCATCGGGCAGGTAAAAATCGAAATCCTGAGTTTTCATGCCGCGTATTATACCGTTACCGCATGTTTTCGCCCATGCGGCTGTTAGCAACAAATAGAATTGTCCGGTTTTATAGCAAATAAATTGTCCGCTTTGAACCGCATTGAATTAGTGAGTTAATTCGTTGCGTAGTTGTTGCGGCGGATTCACGCGACAACTGTGTTGTTTAGTTTTATTTCCT
>SXJH01000097.1 GCA_005779435.1 Nitrosomonas sp.
CGATTCCTGTTCGTGAATCGCCGTCATTATTTCGCTCAACTCGCCTTGGATTTTGGTTTTCTCCTGATCGGTCTTCGCTTTATTGAGCAATTGTATCTTGCCCTCGACAACTTTTTGTTGTTGCTTAATATTCTGGATGATGTCGTTTAATTTAACGACGGCCAATTCTTCTTGCAAATCCTGCTCGCTGACGATTAACGGAAAATCGTTACCGGCGGCATCGGCATACGGCATCGTAACTACAGAAACCGACACGATAAGTATCCATAGAATTTTTTTCATTTCAGCTTGTATCGACTTTTTCATTATTTCCAGTGCTAAAGATCGGCAAAGAAACGCTCGACTTCCGTCAAATCGCGCGTGCGCTTCATCGGCGGCAAGCTTTGCCAGATCTGTTTACCGTAAGCTTTGGTAATCAACCGCGGATCGCAAATCATCAACACGCCGCGATCCGTCTCGTCCCGGATCAACCGGCCCGCACCCTGCTTCAGATTGATGACCGCGCGCGGCAGTTGATATTCCATAAACGCATTACGTCCTTCGTTGGTCATTTTTTCGATCCGTGCGGACAAAACCGGATCGTCGGGCGGCGCGAACGGCAATTTATCGATAATCACCAGCGACAATGCTTCTCCGCGCACATCGACGCCTTCCCAGAAAGATTGGCTGCCGATCAGCACGGCGTTTTCCATTTCGCGGAAACAATCCAGCAAATAAGTCCGCGAACCCTGTCCTTGCAGCAGCAACGGGAAGTCAAAACCTTCAGCCGCCTGCAATAACTCATGAACCCGTTGCATCGCCCTCAAACTGGTGCACAGAAAAAAAGCCCGGCCACGGCTTGCCCGCAGCACCGGTAACGCCGCTGCCACCGCTTGATCGGTATAACCTTTGTGATGCGGCTCCGGCAAACCCTGCGGCACATAGAGCACCGCCTGTTTTGCGTAATCGAACGGACTATCCCAGCTCGCGGTTTGCGCCGTGTTCAATCCCATTTCATGATTGTAATGCGCAAAATCCTTTTTGACCGACAGTGTAGCCGAAGTAAAAACCCAGGCCCGCAGCGAAGCCGTCATTTGCTTCTGAAAAATATCGGCAATCGACAACGGTGTTGCGTTCAATTGCAGCGCCTGATGAAAAACCTCGACCCAGCGTACATAACCGTCCATTTCGCTATCGTCGCGCCAGCGCTGAATCAAGTACAAATGCTCGGCGGCGCGTTGGCGGCAATTTTCCAGCCCTTCCGCTCGCTCGGCCTGGCTTTCCAATAATTTCAGCAGCTCGGTCAATTGCTGCGACAAATGATCCAATGCCGTAATAAAGTTGGGGTAGCGCTTAATTTCCGTCAACGCGATGCGCGTATTTTCTTCCGCAATCGCCAGGCGCAAATCGCGCGCGGCTTTGTCCATCGATGCTATTGCATCGGGCAGCGGCAGAAAATCGCGCGCATCCTTGAGCGCCTCTATTTTGGCGTCGCGCGCCAGATCAAGCAACTGCCCGGTACTGATGGATTCGCCAAAAAACAGGCTGGCGGTTTCCGGCAGTTGATGCGCTTCGTCAAATATCACGGTATTGCAAGCCGGCAGCAATTCGGACAGCCCTTCGTCGCGCAGCATCACATCGGCAAAAAACAAATGGTGATTGACCACCACAATATCGGCAGCCAATGCTTTCTTGCGCGCCTCCATCACGAAACACTGCTTATAATTCGGACAATCGGAACCCAAGCAACTGTCTCGCGTCGACGTTACCAACTGCCAAACCGCCGCATTCTCGGGCACTTCTCTTAAACCGCTCTTATCGCCATCTTTACTGTTGGCGGCATAACGCTCGATCAATTGCAAATAACCGATTTCTTCCCGATCGACAAATGTCAAATGCGTATCCCGCAAGCACCTTTCCAAATGATAATGACAAACATAGTTGGCGCGTCCTTTTAACAACGCCACTGTAATGGGGACTTTCAACGCGGCGCGCGCCGCCGGTATATCGCGGTTGAACAATTGATCCTGCAACGTTTTAGTGCCCGTCGAAATAATCACTTTGCCGCCCGCCAGCAACGCCGGCACCAGATACGCCAATGTCTTGCCGGTACCGGTACCCGCCTCGGCAACCAAAATCCGGCGATTCTCAATCGTCTCGGCAATTGCGCGCGCCATCTCCAATTGCTGCGACCGCACGCGAAAACCCGCGATATGCCGCGACAGCACACCCTCCGGAGAAAAAATGGAATCAAGCTCTAACATAAAACGGGGATCGGCGATTCAAAGCCATGCCGTGCAATCTCTCGCGAAACGGATCGGATTTGCCATGAACGGGAATAAAAGAACCGACATTATACTGATTCGAAACAGCGCCATTCGGATTATTCTTTGCGCAGCAAATCCGCTTTTCCGCACACTGCTTGAATCCGCTCCATGATAAACCTGTTGCCGGATTCATCGGTTTTGGCGAATCAATCGATCCGGAAGTTCTACGCGCGGCTGAATTGCTCGCGCAAGTTCTCGACGGTGCCGGGTTCGCCGCGAACCCGGAAGAAAGTGCCTTCGGTGTCCGAATGTTCCGCCAATACCTGGCAATTCGTATAGATTACACCGCGCAGTTGTTGCGCCGACCACGGCAGAAAAAACTCGGCTTCGATCAAGTTCTGCTGAAAAAACTCAACGATCTTCCGTCGCAGCATTGCGACATCGTCGGGCCGACGTGCGCTCATTACAATGCATCCCGGATATTGCATTCGTAAAGCCGCTTCACATTCAGCTTGCGCAACCGTATCGCCGACATAGTCGATCTTGTTGAATACGCGGATACGCGGCACATCGCTCGCGCCGATCTCCTCGAGCACCGTATCGGTGACCTCAAGCTGGCGCTCAAATCCGGGATCGCTGGCATCAATGACGTGGAGCAGCAAAGATGCGTCGAGCGCTTCTTCCAATGTCGACTTGAACGAGGCAACCAACCCGTGCGGCAGGTTCTTGATGAAACCGACCGTATCGCTGACGAGCACGCGCGGTACACTCTCCGGATGGAGCGCGCGCACGGTGGTATCCAGCGTTGCAAAGAGCTTGTTCGCGACCAGCACCTCGCTTCCCGTCAACGCCCGCATCAAGGTGGATTTCCCGGCGTTGGTATAGCCGACCAACGCGACACTGGCCAATCCCTGGCGCTCTTGCCGACGCGCACGCTGTATCTTGCGCTCGGCATCCATCGCGACAATTTCCTGTTGAAGCTCGGCGATACGATCGCGAATTTTGCGCCGATCCAGTTCAGTATGCGATTCACCGGCACCGCGACCGCCCGTGCCGCTGCGCTGACGCCCTTGCGGCCCCGCAAGCTTGGCCGCTTCGCGCAGACGCGGCGCCATATAACCGAGGTGTGCGATTTCCACCTGAGCGCGCGCCGCACGAGAACGGGCATTGCGGTGAAAAATTTCGAGAATCACCATCGTGCGATCCATCACCTCGCAGCCAACCTCTTTTTCAAGGTTGCGCGCCTGCGACGGCGAGATCTCGTGATCGACCAGAATGGTGTCGATGACCGGGTTATCGGGGCTGGCGATTGGCTCCTCGGACTCGCCGGATGCCTGCTCGTTATTCACGAAACAACGAATTTCCTCGCGCTTGCCGACGCCAAGGTAAGCGGTGGTGTCGAAACTGGATCTTTTCTGCACGAACGTGTGAACAACCTTGTAACCCAGCGTCTTTGCCAGTTCGCGCAACTCGGTCAGCGATGCCTCGAACTCAATATCGCTGACATTAGGCAATTGAACAGACGCCACGATAGCGTGCCTGGGTTTTTCTTTGATTTCTATTGTCATGAGGAAGCTGTACTTCTTGAATGAATCGCCCCGAGTTTTCCGGAGACTGTTTGGTTTGAGTCAAACCGCATCGGCTGACTCTCTTAATTGGCGATATTTCGACTGCCCGCCTGAGATACGGCGCATCATTCATGCAACCAATGCGACTGAATCGGTCACTATGAGCCTGCGCAAAGCCGGTAAAACCGTGGATCGTTTTCAGCGGCTTACTGCGATTGCTTAACAGGCCGTTGAAAAACGTTTTCGAGGCAGCCGATGCAAGGCAAAAACAGGCGAAAAAGCGCAGTTTATGCATAATAAATGAGCATTTTGAGCCTGTTTTTAACACC
>SXJH01000098.1 GCA_005779435.1 Nitrosomonas sp.
ATGGCCGGGTATTTTTCATGATCCCGTGGTACGGTCTGACATTGCTGGGCACCACCGATACCGGCTTCACCGGCGACACAGAGCATGTTTCGGTTGAAAGCGGCGACATCGATTATTTACTCACCGCAGCCAATAGTTATCTGAAAAAACCGTGGATGCGAAACGATATTATCGGCAGCTTTGCCGGTGTCAGAGTTTTCAAGCACAGCGCGCAAGGAAGTTCCGCACAATCGCCGTCAAAGATAAGCCGCGATTGGGAGCTAAAAACCGCACCCAACGGCGTGCACTACGCCATCGGCGGAAAAATCACGTCATCGCGGCAGGATGCCGCACAGATTGTCGACACCGTATGCGCACAATTGGATGTTCCGACACCTTGCGCCACGCTGAATCGGCCGTTTCCCTGGGCGCCCTGCGAAGATTTTCCGGCATGGTCCGAGCATGTGCAAAAACAAGCGGTGCAATTAGGCGTCGATGCGGAAAGCGCGCAATGGTTGGTTCACCGTCATGGCACACAAACCCATCGGATTCTTCAGCACATCGAAACGGAACCGGATTCGGCGCAGCGCATTGTGCCATCGCTGCCGTTTATCGACGCCGACTTGATCCACTGCGCCGTCACCGAAATGGCAGTCCATCTGGACGATTTGCTGCGCCGCCGCTTACCGATCTTGATTCTGGCCAAACTAAACGACGATGCCATACGCCAAATCGCGCAACGCGTAGCCCCCCTGCTCCATTGGGATAACCCGCGCATCGAGCAAGAAATCGCGCGCTGTGCCCGTTATCGGAATCCGTCATGATTGCGGCCATCGCGCTCGATCTCGGCTCGACATCGATCAAAGCCGCATCGGTCGACGTTCACGGCGAGTTACGGCAACTGATTGCCAAACCCGCACCCGACATGCACCGCTACGACGGGCGGTATGAATGCAGCGCGCTGGAATATGCGGAAACAGCCGAGCGCGCACTCAGCGATTGCATCGCGTTGAGCCATGGAAAACCGCCGCTTGGATTATGCAGCCAACGCTCATCCTTTCTGATCTGGAATCAGGCAACCGGCATGCCGTTAACCCCGCTCATTTCATGGCAGGACGACCGGGGCAAGAGCAGTTGCGAACGCCTGCGGACATCCACGGACACAATTCGCGCACTGACCGGTTTGCAGTTAACGCCCTATTACTTCGCGCCAAAGCTCAGTGCATTACTGCGTGAAAATCCGGATTGGCGGGAGAAATTAATCGAACATGACTGGATGACGGGTACGCTGGATACTTTTCTGATTTGGCGTTGGACCGGCAAACGGCATTTCATCACCGACACCTCGATGGCCGCCCGTACGCTATTGATGGATACTCATACGCTGCAGTGGTCGGACGCATTGTGCGCGCTTTTCGATATCCCGCGAGGAATCTTGCCGCATATAGTCTCATCGACGGATTTAAACCTGCGATTGAACAACGGCCTGACGCTGCAAGCCAGTGTCGGCGATCAATCCGCAGCGCTGATCGTAAGCTTGGGCAAAAACCGGGATGAAGCGCTGGTCAATTTAGGCACCGGCGGTTTTGTCATCCGCTCGCTCGCTGAAAACGAAGCGGTATTCAACGGTTATTTACACACGCTGGCTTATCGAGCCGGGAAACAACCGGCGCAATTTGCCATCGAAGGCACGCTCAATTCCATCGCCCCCGCGCTTGCCGGTTATCCGGTCGGCGATTGCCGCTTTGAGGACTTAGCCAGCCATCGGATTTTCTGTCTCGCCGAACCCAGCGGCCTGGGTGCGCCTTATTTTCGCAGCGACTGGGGCATATATTTTTCTCAATCCGTCACCGGCTTAACCCGGCAGCACACCGCCGCGTTGCTGCTCGAAGCGATTATTTTCCGCATTGCGCGCATCCTGGAAGAATTCCATCGCCATGCGCCATTAACCCGCGTTTATCTATCCGGGGGATTATCCGAATTGGCTTGCCTGCAGCAAGGCATCGCACAATGCGCCGGTTTGCCGGTTTATTATTTAACGCAAAAAGAAACCAGCCTGCAAGGCGCCGCTATGCTTGCTTCCGGCTTTCGCATAAACCCGCACCGGCAAGCGCAGCGAATCGATATTCCCAACCAAAATGCCGCCTTGGCCGAGAAATACCGCAATTGGAAAACCTGGCTCGACGATTTACTCCATGCGGATAGCCGACAAAAAAACTAGCCGCATAAATAATCAATCCTGTAAAATTCGCACCGCGAGTATCGCTCACAAAAATTCATTGCACCATCGCATGATATCAACCGCATAGCGCGCCGCTCATCCGGTTGCCTATGTTTAACATTTCAAAAAAGGAAATCTATGACAACCAATATACCCGGTTATACCTATGGTACCGCTGCCGTAGCGAAATCTCCCGTATCGATGGATGATTTTGCAAAACTGAAACAAGCCACGCTGTTTGGCGACGACGATGTGCGTTACTTGAAAATGTCGCACGACGTGCTGAAAGATCAAGTCGAGCAAATCCTGGATGTATGGTACGGCTTCGTCGGCTCCACGCCGTTCCTGCTGCACTATTTCACCAATGCGGCCGACGGCAGTCCTAACATGGATTATCTGGGCGGCGTGCGCAAGCGCTTCGGACAATGGATTCTGGATACGTCCAGCGCCGAATACAACCAAGATTGGCTCAATTACCAGTACGAAATCGGATTGCGTCATCACAGCACAAAGAAAAACGCCACGGATAACGTTAAATCGGTGCCGATCATTCATGTTCACTATATTTTTGCGCTGTTGATCCCGATCACCACTACGCTGCGTCCGTTCCTGGAAAAAGGCGGTCATTCGCGCGACGACGTGGATCGCATGCAAGATGCATGGCGCAAATCCGTGCTGATGCAAGTGATTCTATGGTCGCAACCTTACATCAAATCGGGCGAATTCTAATCATGCGCCGGAGAGCGGGAATACCGCTCTCCGTTCGCCGCTTGCGCTTACTCACACACTGAAAAACCGCCGATCCATGCATCTCTCGATCGTTATTCCCGCTTTTAACGAAGAGCGGCTGATCCTCGAGTGCCTCAATTCCATTCGCGAATCGGTCAATGCGCATCGGAAACCGGGCTTCACGCACGAAGTCATCGTCGTCGACAACAACTCAACCGACAAAACTGCGGAACTGGCAATGCAAGCCGACGCTAACGTTGTATTTGAGCCGATCAACCAGATCGGCCGTGCGCGCAATGCCGGTGCGGCGGCCGCCGCCGGAGATTGGCTGCTGTTTGTCGATGCCGACAGTTTGCTCAACCCCGGCATGATTGCCGATATTCTGCAAATGATCGAAAGCAACAAATATGTGGGTTGCGGCAGCATAATGCACATGCCCGACCTGCCGTGGTGGGGAAATGCCGTCATGCGGCTATGGACAGTGTTCTCAGTCACATTCCGCTGGGCTTCCGGTGCGCTGGTGGTATGCCGCGCCGATGCATTCCGCGAAGTGGGCGGCTTTAATCAGGAATTGTTTGCCGCCGACGAAATCGATTTGAGCCAATTGCTCAAAAAATGGGGACGCAAGCGTCGTCTAAAATTCACTATCCTGACCCGTCATCCGCTGGTCACTTCGCCGCGCAAAATAAAACTCTATACCGGACGGGAAATAACGGGGCAAATATTCAGCCTTATGTTTAGTCCGCACAAGACATTGCAGGACAAGAAGAAATTGCCTATTTGGTACGATGGCAGGCGATAACGTAAATGACAACAAACCGATAATCCAACATGAAAACCAATCTGCCTTCGCTTAAGCTGGCGCTGATTTGCGGCGGCATCGGAGCCGAACACATCGGCAGCATTGAAAGCGCGCTCTGGCTCCTGAGTCATTTCCGTTCGGATCATCGCATCGGCTTTTTCTACCAACACCCGGACGGCCGCTTGGCCGAATCGGCCGAGTTGCCCGCTCTATTCGAATCTTGGGCTGTCCATCCTTATATCAAAGCATGGGTCGATCCGATTGGCGCCGAAAATTGCCGCGCCGCTTTCCGGCGCGCCGTCACTTGGCCCGGCTCTGCTTGGACCTCGCTGACCGGCGGCGATTGGGATTTGGTATGGCCCGCTTTTCACGGTCGCGGCGGCGAAGACGGCAGCTTTCAAGGTTTATGCGAATGCTTGGATCTTCCCTACGCCGGTTGCGGTATCGCCGCCTCGGTCATCTGCGTCGATAAAATCAAAACCAAAGCGATCTTGCGCGTATCCGGATTGCCGGTTCTACCGGAAGTAACCTTGGAAGATTGGCAGTTAGGCTCCCCCGATACCATTGCACAACTTGCGGAACAAATCGCCGCTTTAGCGGACAAGGACGAAACCGATCTCGATTCCATCGTGCGCATCAGCCCCAGTTTGTCCGACCGGATTCTCGAATCCGAAGTGCGGTTCGGCTATCCGGTATTCGTCAAACCTGCCAGCTTGGGATCTTCGCTTGGGGTCGTCAAAGCCGCAAACCGCAAAGCGCTGGCAAACGCCCTGGCGCAATCCTTGATTCTGGATCGGCGCGCGATGGTGGAGCCGCAATGCAACTGGCCGGAATACGGCATTGGATTATGCGGCCTGGACGAACCTCAAGTCTCGTTGGTGGTGGGCTACGCCTTGAATCCGGATTTCTTCGACTATGAAGCCAAGTTCGGCGCTCAAGCGCAAGACGACGCCATACCTGCCAATCTCAATCCCGCGCAAACCCGGCAACTGCAAGAATTAGCCGTCGCGGCTTGGCACGCTTTAGGGCTGGAAGGCTGCGCCCGGGTGGATTGCTTCTGGGATAACGGCCAAATGGCCATCAACGAAATCAATACCATGCCGGGATTCGGCGCACACAGCGTCTACGCGCAAGCCTTCGCCAAGGCCGGACTGCCTGCCGCCGAATTCCTGGACCGAATCGTAGCCGCCGGTCTGGAACGCCATCGCCGCCGGAATTCGCTTATCATCAGTTTCAAGGATCGCTTATGATCGACGCGCGACAAACCGTTACCGTCCTCTTTGGCGGCAAAAGCCCCGAACACTGGGTCAGCGTCAAATCGGGATTGTTCGTCCTGCTCCATCTGGATTCCAAGCGCTACCTGGCGCGCGGCGTCTACTTCGACCAAACGGGAAAACCCGCTTCCGCCGCCGTTTGCCGGGAAGCGATCGCCACTTTCTTTGCCCGCAACGAAGTGAGCTTCTTCGGCCCCGGCGAAAACGCACCCGCCGACGACATTTGCGCCTGGCTCCAAGATTGCGCCCACCCGGCCGGTGACGCTTGCTTTCGCAACGAAGGCCAGGGAGATTGGGGTATTTTTCTGCCGGTTTTCCATGGCCAGGGCGGCGAAGACGGCAGCATTCAGGGTTTTCTGGAGTTTTTGGGCTTGCCGTACGGCGGCTGCAACCTGGAAGGATCCGCGTTGGGCATCGACAAGATCCTGACCAAGCAATGCTGTCAGGCCGCAGGGCTGGATGTGGCTCCCTGGGCCGCCGTCGATAGCGCCGCTTGGGCTAAAGACGCCAATGCTTGCCTGGAACGATGCCGTCCGCTGGGCTTGCCGCTTTTTATCAAACCGGCCCGGCTCGGCTCCTCCATCGGTCTCAGCCGCATTACCCGGTTCGATGACCTTGCCCCGGCGATTCAATCCGCCCTGAGTTGGGATAACCGCATTTTGATCGAAGCGCAGGTCAAAGGCATCGAATACGGCATCGGCATCGTCGGCGACCGAAGCCGACCGATGATCTCGGCCATCGCCGAATCCACGCTACGAGCCGACAGTTTCGATTACGAAGCCAAGTACAGCGCCGACGCTCTGGACGACATCGTACCCGCCCGATTGGACGAGGCTGCCACTGCCCAACTGCAAGACTTCGCCCTTCAAGTCTGGCGGGCGCTCGACATGCAAGGCATCGCCCGGATCGACTGCTTCCTGGGACCGCAAGGCCCGGTACTCAACGAAGTCAACACCATGCCGGGCTTATCCACCTGGGCTCCCTTCGTCATGGCCTGGCGCCACATCGGCATCCTCGCCCCCGACCTAATGGACTTAATCGTCCGCGAAGCTTTGGATCGCAGGCTTATGGCTGAAAAGAAACGCATAAGCCGCAAACCCGCCGGCACCAGTTGAAATGACCGGTTATCGGCATCTGGGGCAATCAATTAAAACAGCGTAACCCGATACCATAAATTTCCAGAAAAACCCTAGAAGTCTGTCGGACTTAAGCAATCGTAGTCTGCCTAAGTGGGAGAACGAGTACGGATTTTCTTAATTTTGAGGCGCATAGTTAATCTATGCAACGAAAAATTAAGGAAGGGTCTTAGGAAGTTAAGCACTTATAAAAGTGTGTTAACTTGCTGAGATGAATATTAAAAACAGATACTATTTTCGTTCTCGAATTGGAGAAGCTAAATTCAGGCAACTTATTCGCTGTTTCGC
>SXJH01000099.1 GCA_005779435.1 Nitrosomonas sp.
ATTTGGTCGCAACAAGATACCTTGATAGAGGACATCGAGCGCATTGAGGTGATTCGCGGCCCCAATGCCGGCGTATGGGGAGCCAATGCGGTCAATGGCATCATTAACATCATCACGAAGAAAGCCGCCGATACGCAGGGCATGCTTTTTACTGCGGGCGGAGGCGGTTTCGAGCAAGGATTTGTCGGTGTGCGCTACGGCGGCAAGATCAGCGAAGAAACGCCTTTCCGCATCTATGCCAAAGGATTCACACGCGACCACACCGAAGCCGTAGCGGGAGGAAACAATAACGACCAGTGGCACTCGGGCAGAGGAGGATTTCGCATCGACCATAGCCGTGGAGTCGATCAATTTACCGTGCAAGGCGATATTTTTTCCAACTCCATCGGCGATGCAATCAACAAATTGGCATTGAGTTTACCCTCGATTTCTGCGGGCGGGCGCGGTCACGAAGAAGGCGGGAATATCCGCCTGCGCTGGGATCGCACATTGTCCGACCGCTCCGCCATCATGCTGCAAACCTACTATGATCATGTACGCCGTTCTTTGTCGACATCTCAATTCAACATTCAGAGCTTCGACATCGATTTTCAGCACCGCTTACCGCTATGGGATCGGCACGATGTCACTTGGGGATCGAATTACCGCTTATACCACACCAATATTCCGGATTCCGATATCGTTTTTTACACACCGCAAACTCGAACCAATCAGCTATTCAGCGGTTTTATCCGCGACGACATCACGCTGATACCGGATCGCCTGTTTTTTACTCTGGGCACTCGCCTGGATCGCAACGATTTCACCGGCTTGGAAATACAACCCAATGCCCGGTTGATGTGGACACCGAATGCCGAGCAATCGATTTGGATGGCGGTTTCACGCGCGGTACGCACGCCTTCCCGGGCGGAAAACGATATTCATCTCAAAACATCGCAGATAAACAATATGCCCGCATTGGCGGGCCTTCCTTATCCTGTTTTTACCGTACTTGAAGGCAATCACCGCTTCCAGTCCGAAAAACTCATGGCCTACGAGCTGGGTTATCGTCAACAACTCTCACCGCAAGCATCGGTCGATATTTCAGGATTCATCAACGATTATAGCCAGTTGCGCGATCTCAGCTTTGGCGCATTGTCGCTCAGCACCGGACTGCCAAGCCAGTTTTTATTGCCGATGATCGTCAACAATCAGGCATCCGCGCTAACATACGGCGTCGAAGTGTCCGGTGATTGGAGGCCCCTGGATAATTGGCGCATACAAGGCAACTACAGTTTCCTGGATATGCAGGTTTCCTCAAGCCCATTAGCTAAAAGAGTGGATCCGGGCACAGGCGCAGCGGAAAAACTCAATCCGCAGCACCAGTTTTCCTTGCGTTCAAACTACGATCTATCGGAGAAAATGGAAATCAATCTTTGGTTGCGGTACACCAGTGAGATTTCCTATTACAGAATACCCGGTTATGTCACGATGGATGCACGATTGACCTATCGGCCGGCGAAGAATGTAGAATTGTT
This sequence comes from Nitrosomonas sp., assembly GCA_005779435.1. GTDB lineage: Bacteria > Pseudomonadota > Gammaproteobacteria > Burkholderiales > Nitrosomonadaceae > Nitrosomonas. Next base: position 1,518 of record SXJH01000099.1, read on the forward strand.
CGTCGTCGGACAGAATCTGTTTAGCCAGCATCATCGGGAATTCGTTGCCGACATCGTTCCAGCCGCTGCCGCGTTTATTTCCCGGGGTGTTTATGGCGGCGTGCAGTGGCGTTTTTAGCGTGACTGTATCGAATCGATTTTTCTTCAAATTGAAGGTGATTTCATTAAAGCGAAGCCGCTGTTGGTTTGTCTTGTGTTGGTACTTTTGCTTACCGACTCCGTACGCATTGGCGCAAGCTGAAAGCATGATCGAATACCAGGTGAAGGCTGCCTTTATTTATAACTTCATCGCATTTACACACTGGCCGGAAATCCCTAAACAAACCATTTATCTATGTATTTACGGGGACGATCATTTCGGTAGCGAAATCGACAAGCTGGAAGGAAAAACCGTCCATAGCCATCAACTCAGGATTGAACGCATTGACAATCCGGATAAGCTGAAGGCATGCCAAGTTATTTTCTTTTCTAAAGCGCTTGGCGGTCGTTTGCTCAATATCCTAAGCAGACTGGAAGGTCTTCCCATCCTCACACTGGCAGACAATCCGGATGCAATCGCGCAAGGTGTTGTGATCAATATGCAATTGGCACAGGAAAAGATTGTGTTTGAAATTAATTTGAACGTTGCCCGCAAATCCGGATTGGATATCAATTCCCGGTTGCTGCAATTGGCAGTGAAAGTTCATCAATAAGACAGCCCTGCAAGCCGGGCTGCGGTTGATTGTCGAGCGTGCCGAATTTGTTAGGCTGCCGAAGTGAGTTCGTTTAGCGAGGCCATCAGACGTATAAAACGAGGCTCTCCGGGCGCCAATTGATTCGCGGCGGCAAGACTGCTGCGCGCCTCCTCGATCAGCTCGGGAGAAGGCCCGTTTTTCTGAATATAAGTGATGATCGCATAAGCGAGATTGAGCAGCACGCGCGTATTCGTCGGCATCGCCGCATTCGCTTCGCGCATGGCATCCACGGCTTCTTCATATTGGCCTTTACTGATCAATAACACGCCGCGATTCATGAGGAGCATCGCCTCTTGCCGCGAAGTCTCGATTAATTGGTTGCCTTGCTCTCCCATACCGGCTTGATCGAATATTTCGGCAACGTCCCGAAGCAAGACTGCACTTTCCGGATTGCATTTAATTTCGCTTTGCAACAATTGAATCGCTTTGTCCTTATCGCCCGCAACCATCAACAAACGCGCTATTTCCAACGCATCCCCGCTCCCGGAGCGAAAATCCTCCGCATCGACCGCTTGACCGATTTCGTCGGCGATTTTCCGAGCTTTTTCCGTATCGCCATTTTGATGGTAAATCGCTCCCTTAACCGCCAATGTCTTCAACCCCACTTCATCGGGGGAAAAATTTTTACCCAATTGATCCAAAGCCTTCATTGCTTCAAGGAGGTTCTTATTTGTGCCGCACACTTTGGCAAGGCCCAGGTAAGCATCCGCCGTTTTGAGTATGGAATTTTCTCCTAATGAAATGCATTTGCGAAAAGCAAGTTCCGCATCGGTCAGCTTGCCGATTTTCATCGCGGTATCGCCAAGCATTTTTTGGCGCGTTACCGAGTTCGGCGATAATTTGACCGCGCGCTCAAGTACGGCAGCGGCTTCTTCGAGATCCCCCAATGTTTGCAAAGTTTGCGCGAGCATATCTTGCGCTTCGATATAAGTCGGAAATGCTTCGATGGTCTCTTTGAGTAAATCTTTGGCCGCATCCGGATCGCTCTTTTTAAGCAATATCTTGGCCAAAGCAACTTTGGCCCACGGAATATTGCGTTCCGCCAAAATTCTGCCCAGGAGTTTTTGCGCCGCTTCATATTCGCCGGTGGATAGCAATAGATCGCATTTGATGCGTAGCAAATCGATCATATAGGCTTTATGGGAAGCCAGACGTTTATCGCATAATCGCATCGCCCGCGAATAATCTTGCTGCTTCATGGCAGCGTAAATTTCTGTAAACACCTCTTTCTTTGCCAAAATTTTAAGCAACCGTGAGCGTAAATTCCCTTCCGTTATCGGTTTAAGAATAAAGGCATCTGGCTTATATTCTGCTGCTCCCGAAACAGCCTCCATGGTCTTCTCCGCAGAAATCATGATCCACAGACAAGACGAATCGATCAGCGATTGATGCTTGGCTTGTTCTAGCACTTGTTGGCCGTTTTTCCCGGATTTCAGAATGAAATCGCATAACACAATGTCAAATTTCACTTCTTTCAACAAAGCGATAGCCTGATTGCCATTATCCGCCATCTCGATTTTCTTGGGATCTGCGTTACAATTGTACAAAATGCCGCGCAATACAGTACGCATTTCGTTGTAATCGTCCACAATGAGGATTCTTTTACCGGATAAATCCAACTCGGGTTTGGAAACAGTCAATGTATGAGCAATCATATTTCGATAGAAATGAACTAAGGAAGACGTAAAATAAAACAAGCACCCCCTAAGGAGCCGCCATTTTGCAATTCAAGCTCGCCGGCACACCCATGATTCCGGTGCATGCGCGCTACCAGTGTCGAGAAATAAAATCCTAAACCGGTATTTCCTTCGTGAAAATTCACGCCCTGTGCGAGATTATCCTGCTGCCGGATGAATTGACAGGGATAGCCGTTGCCATTGTCTTCAATGCGCAATACCAGCTTTTTGTCGGATTCTTCCGCACCGATTACAATGCGGTCGCGCGTATAGCGCATTGCATTATTAATCGCGTTGCCAATAACGCCGGAAACCAAGTCTTCATCAAAATACCAATACAAATCCGGGTCTGCATTAATTTCCAGCGCGATGTCATGCATTCTCAACAAACCGGCGTATTGATCGTTCAATGCGCTTAAAAAATCGGCCAAACAGATATATTGCGGATCGAAAGGGTAAATTTTCTGACCGAGTTTGTAGACGGCGAGTAATTGAACGAGCTGATTATGAATGCGCTTCGCTTCGTGATTGACTTGTATCAACTCGGAATAGGTCGATAGCTTTCCGGCTTCGGGAGAGCCGAGCGTTTTCTCCAGCCCGGAAAGTAACAGCGTCACCGAGTTTTTCATATCGTGCACAGACGACGCGAGAAAGTTATCGGCACTTTCGATGGACGCGGGTGAAATTTCCGTATCGTATTTGCTTTCAGCGAGTTGCATCATTTGATTTTCATGAGCGTTGCTTGCGCATTAGGTTTCGATGTACAAGTTAACGGCAGCATGCGCCGAATCTGAAGCGTTTTATCGTTATCGGATGCTGTTGCAAGCAGTACCGAGGACAATGCCGCGCGCTTTAAGGTCGTTGAGTAATTGCAACCCATGCCGGATCAATATGTCAGGCTGGCGATGATTGAGCTCGGATGCAATCTGCTGCAGCAATTCGAATCCGGATTGTGCCGTACCGGCAGCGATTAATTGCAGCAACCGCGCGGTAATCGAATTGATTTCGATGAAATGAATCTCAAAATCGGCATCGCGAAAAACGATTAAATGCGTTTGCGTATCTCCGGCTTGCTGAGGCTGGAAGTCCGGGCTTATTTTGTGAACGGGGAAACGATAGTCAAGCGGCCACGCCAGCGGGGAGAGCACCGGCACGCCGCGAAGCAAATCCCCATCGGCATTGACGTTCGTATCGCCGATTTGCTCATCCGACAACGAGAGCGCCAACTCTACCCATTCGTAATGCGCAAGCTCCAACAGAAATGGCGGATCGTCAACATCCGGTTTGCGTTCATAGCCGAGATACTTCAGAAACTCGCGCGGCATTTCCGGAAACAGCGGTGTATGCGATACATGGTTGGCGAAATAATCCCGAACGATTGCTTGCCATCGTTCTTCCGGCAGAATTTGACGCAATACCGGATAGGTATTGGCGAGAAAATCCTCCACGTTATTAAAAAACAATTCGCGGTAGATTTTCATGCGTCGAGCTTCAATTGCGTCGGGACATGGATACTTTTCCGGATTGCGGATATGCGCGGCGAAAGCATATTGCTGCCGCACAAAATCGGGCCGGTCAGGCGTGTTGTATCCGTTCACCGGTTTGATCGAACCACTTGGCTTGCAGTGCGCGAATGACATCCACTTCGCGCAGCAATTCGGTCAGCGGCGGCAAATTAAAATC
>SXJH01000100.1 GCA_005779435.1 Nitrosomonas sp.
GCTCGTCGGCGATCAGCAATTCTGGTTCGCCGGCGAGTGCAATGGCGATCATGGCGCGTTGTTTCATGCCGCCGGAGAATTGAAACGGATATTCATGCATGCGGCTTGCCGCATCGGGAATGCCGACTTGTTCCAGCAATTCGCGGATACGTTGCTGCGATTCGGTTTTGGAAAGTTCTAAATGTTGATCCAGCACTTCTCCGATTTGCTCGGCAATCGTCAATACCGGATTGAGACTGAGCATCGGTTCCTGAAAAATCATGCCGATGTGCTTGCCACGTATTTTACGCATGCCGGTTTCGGGTAATTGCAAAATATCGGTGCCATTGATTTTGACTTTTCCTGCAACGATTTCGCCGACATCGGGCAGCAAGCGCATGATCGACAGCGCGGTCATCGATTTGCCGCAACCCGACTCGCCCAGCAACGCGAATGTTTCGCCTTGCGCGATGGTCAGCGACAAGCCGTCGACCGCGCGTACGGGCGCATCACCGGTATGCAACAGGGTTTCAAGCTGCTCGATTTCCAGCAATGTGTTTTTCATGACGAGCGTGAAGTTTTCGCAGGCGCGGAAACCTCGGCGGCTCTGGCGCGGCGAAGAAAAAGGCTGCGCTGCTTAAGCGTGCGGGTGCGCGGATCGAGTGCGTTTTGCACGGCGTCGGCAAACAGGTTGGCGCTCAGCACCAACGTGAACATGAAGCCGAATGCCGCCAGCAACGCCCACCACACCATCGGTTCGCGCGCCATTTCCAAGCGCGCCGCATTGATCATGGTGCCGAAGCTGATCATTGACGGATCGACGCCGACGCCGACATACGACAATACCGCTTCGGCCAATACCAAGCCGCTAAAATCCATGACCGTTGCGATCAATACGATATGCATCACATTGGGCAGGATATGGCGCGTGATGATGCGCCAGTGCGACACGCCGAAAGCATGCGCCGCCTGGATATATTCCAGCTCGCGCAATTTCATCGTTTCGCCGCGCAGTAAACGGCATAGGCCGGTCCAACTGGTAATGCCGAGAATGATGCATAGGAATAACAGGCGTAAATCCGCGCGCGAGGCAATGGTTTCGAATATTTCCGGGTGCGTTTCGATATACACCTGCATCATCAACACTGCGGCGGCAATCAGTAATACGCTGGGAATCGAATTCAGCGTGGTATAAACATATTGAATCACATCGTCGATCCAGCCGCGAAAATAACCCGCCATGATGCCCAGCAGCAGTGCGAACGGCAGCATGACCAATGAGGTCAGCGTGCCGATCACCAATGCGACGCGTATGCTTTTGAGCGATTGATACAAAATATCCTGTCCGACTTTGTCGGTACCCAGAACATGGTAATGCGCGGCCAGCATGGTGACGTTGCCGATCAGCAGCAGCATGATCAGTAGCGTAATCAATATGGCGTGCCACGGTATTTCGTTGGTGCGGTGCCAAATGCCGAGCAGCGTTTGCATGAAACTTTGCCGGTGGCGGTGCGATAACAGCAGGATCAGGCACGCCGTCAAGCCGCACCAAACGATGAAGCCGTAAATCGATCCCTTGGCGCTGCGTTCAATAATGTCGGGTACAAGCTCGGTTTGCGGGTGCTGCAAATGTGCGCCGCCGTATGCGAGCCGGGCAAAATCCCGGATTTGCCCGCCATCCGGCAGTTCGATGGTTTCCTTGGCGTACAGATGCGCTGCCAGCGGCGCGGAGTAGGTTTTTTCCACTTGCGTGCGGATCGGTGTGACCAGAAGATCCAGTAAACTCAAGACTTCGACGCTGTAGATTGCATTGCCGCTGTCGGTTTTATGCGCCAATGCCGGACGGAAATGCACGGTATCGAGCAATCCGGTTACTAAAAAAAACAATAAAACGGTGAGTGCCGACATGCCGCTGGCGCTGTGTCCGACGCGCCGCCATGACGCCAGTAGATGTTCGTTGCGCCGCACGTATCTGATCGACAAAAGCACAACTATCGCAAACAGATAAATAAGTGCGTCGGTCCACAAGATAATCGGGCTGAAAGGCATGGTTTGAAAGGTTAGCGGTGCGATTGCGATAAGGCATTCATTTTTGATGACTGCTTCCTATAAACATATCGTTCTTATCTCATCAAGTTTTTGATAGGCACGCCAGATTATTAGAGAAACATTGAGAAACTAATAGAGCAAGATGAGATATGCGGCGAATGGAATCTTAGAGGACAGAATTTTTATATGGATGCGAACTGGATTTCAGCAGTTGTGGTCCTGGATCTCACCAGGACCACATGGAAAAACAAGCTTATTATATTTTTATGCTTGTCCGGGTAATCCGGCATAAATGCTTAATTACCCGGCGATGTAGGCTGTTACTGCAACTGCCCCAATGAGAACTATCAATGAGGCGCCGATAAAAAATCAATCAATTATTTCTTACCGGCGGGCGCGCCCAATCTTTCGCCTGAATCAGGGTCTGCATATAAGCTTGGCGGTTTATTACCAGGTTTAGGCTCACCGCAACCGGCGAGTAAAGCTGTGGATGTAAAAGCGACAAGAACGGCGGCTAAAAGCGTATATTTCATGAAAATCTCCTTAGTTATTGATATCAAGAATTGTTTGCGGACCTAAAAGTCACGTTAAAACTTAATAAACTATTTATCCCTTTCCGAGGAAAGATATATTTTAAAAGATGTTGTAACTTTAATATCTTCCAAAATAATAGGATATGATTTCATCACGAATAAGAAATGCACTTATTCGCAGTAAGGATAACATTAAAAAATAATGGATGGAATTGAAATTTGGTCGCTATAGCTAAATTGAAACTATTGATTGGTCTTTATGGAGTCGCGAGCGGCAAAAATTAACGTCATGAATTGCCGTGGCTGTTGTGTGTCGCTCTAGGTAGAGTGAGCTGTTTTTACGGCAAATTTTCGCCTGTTTGTTTGACGATTGGTTGTTTTTGCATTCGATCGATCGCTTTTTTTAATATGAATTGCGATTATTCGTAGCTGACCAAAGTAAATCGATAAGTGCCGGAATCGGTTAATTTCATAATCACATTCTGAACCGCAACGGATGCGCCTAGCATGACCGAGGGGATATGGAGTTCGCCGGTTGCAGTGGAAAAAGTGGCGGTGCTGGCCGGTTTTGTCGCTAAGGTTTGTATGCTGGAAACATCCAGTTCGAAAATGTAATCGGGGCTGGTTGAGATCAGTCGTAGATCGGCTTCCAGGATTGTATTCGAACCGATATCGACAGCGAGGCTCAGTATGCCTTCATCGAAGATTCCGGCGGTGTCGGTAACGGTTGCTTGCTGTATTCGCACGAAGTTGCCGGTTAAAACCTCCACGCCGTTGTGCCCGGTCAGTGGCGTGCTGGTCAGACTGCTATTGCCGAGATTGAAAATGGACAACTGCTCGATTGCGTCAAAGGCTGCCATGCCGCCGAAGACGATGCGCCCAAAAACGGTAAAGCCGCCATTTTGATTGTTTAAATTTGCCGAATTGTCGGCCATGTTGACAAACCATTGACTGGTTGCACTGTTGGGATCGTTACCGAGCTTCGCCATCGCGACGGTGCCTCGGGTGTTTGAGATTTTGTATTCGTTGATAATCGGAGCAAGCGTATTGACGGCTGTTAGCGTGCTTCCGGTCGCGCTTTGCGTGATTTTGAAGCCGCCGCCTTGAATAACGAATCCGGGGACGCTGCGGTGGAAAATGCCATTGGTGTAAGCGCCGTTATTGATATAACTCAGGAAATTGGCTGTTGTGACGGGTGTGTGCGCTTCGAATAATTCGATGCAGAAATTGCCCATGTTGGTGGTGAAACAAGCGACCGGATTGGCTTGCGCCAGTGTCGAGGCAATGAGTAATCCGATGAAAATATGCAGCTTATGAAGTTTGGCGACTGTATGCATGGGCAGTGAATGTTTTTGAGCAATAGCAGGTTATCGATTGGGCAGCGATAGCAGCGGATCTTTGATGCGATGCACGAAATGGAAATAGATTAACGAACTCGCAATGGCTGCAAAAAAGCACCAAACCGACGCAAAGGTTTGCTGAAAAGTGAAATAGGATACAAAAAATCCCCCGGTTATGACAAATCCGGTAACGTATAAATGTTTGTAGCTGGTGAAAATGAATGGTACGCAGGTGGCTAATAAGTACAAAACGATCACGATTTGATGTCCCTTGACATCGTGTTCGTAACGAATGCTGTGATGAACGATTTCGGCGGTAATGGGTTGCGCGGCGATACCGATTATTGTGTAGATTGCGAGTGCAAGACCGGCGACGCCGATCGAGGCGACTATTTTTCTGCGCAAATGGTTTGTTTCGGTGCAATAGATTGCAAATGGCGCAAACAGCGGCCAAATGATGCCCACAAAAATGCCATAAATATTGCTTAACCAATAATGCGGCGATTGCGACGCGCTGTCATTTGTGAGCGCTAGCCATAGAAACCCTTCCACCAATTGCTGTGCGGCGAAAATAAGCGGAATCAAGGCTAAAGGAAGATCTTTCTTGTGAGCGACCTTTTGCACAGTTGCGGTTCCTGTGACCAGGAGCACGCTGCCGACGATAAAACTTGCTTCCGCTGAGAAACACATGGCGTAGTATTTGTTCCGGGTGATATGAAGATGCCCTTATACCGCAACAGAATGGATTGGAGAAGGGTTTGTGAAAAATCACCGTAATCGTTATGCCGATGAAATTTGGCCGAATGCGAGTAAAATCGGCGCTTCATAATTTTGGTGATGGCGTTATATCATCGGATTCTGTTAAAATAAAAAATTCTATAAAAGTGTTAAGCAAGGAAAAGTTGTCATGGCTTATGTAGTAACTGAGAATTGTATCAAATGTAAATATACCGATTGCGTGGATGTATGTCCGGTGGATTGTTTTCGCGAAGGCCCGAATTTTTTGGTCATCGATCCGGATGAGTGTATCGATTGTACCTTGTGCGTTGCCGAGTGCCCGGTGGAAGCCATTTATGCGGAAGACGACGTGCCGGATTCGCAACAGCAATTTATTGGCTTGAATGCCGATTTGTCCAAGAAATGGCGTCCAATTATTGAGAAAAAAGATCCGCTCCCCGATGCTGATGAATGGGCGGGCGTAAAAGATAAGCTGGATCAATTGCAGCGATAAGCAGCAATAGCGGTAATCGACTGCCGCATGTCAGAATCATCACAATTTCCGCAAATCCCCTCCGATGAGGTTTTTAAGCGCCTAAATGCCGGTACTCAGGTTATTACGCCTAACCGAAGGCTTGCATTAGCGCTTAAAGAAAAATTCAATCAAGAACAAATCGTCCGCAAAGCGGCGGCTTGGTGTCCCGTCGATGTGCTGTCGTTTGCCGCTGTAATCGAGCGTTGCTATACCGATGCGCTGTATTCCGGGCAATCGTACCGATTGCCTTTGCTGCTATCGTCAGCGCAAGAGCAGGTGTTGTGGGAATCGATTATCCGGGACTCCGCCGTCGGCGAAACGTTACTGCGAATCCCGCAGACCGCGCAATGGGTACGGGAAGCCTGGCAGCTCGCCCATGCGTGGCGTTTCATTGGCAAACTAAGCCATGCCGGTCTTAACGAAGATCAGCGCGTGTTTCTGGACTGGGCGCAATCTTATCGAAAAATCACTGCACGCAACCATCAAATAGATCAGGCACGGCTGTGCGATTTAATAACGAACCGGTACGATGCGCTCGATATCGGCAAGCCCGCCGCAGTGATTTGTTATGGTTTCGATGTTTTTACGCCGCAACAAATCGTTTTCCTGCGGAAGCTGGCAGATAGCGGCTGTTCGGTGATGACGACCGATCCTGCGTCGCGGTGCCGGTCAGAAAAAAATACAGTACAGCGTTTCGAGTGCGTCAGCAGCCAGGATGAAATTTATCAGGCGGCAGCGTGGGCGCGCGACCGGCTGGAAGCGAATTCTATGGCTCGCATCGGAATTGTGGTTCCGGAACTGGCCAATTGCCGCAGTGCAATAATTCGTATTTTCAATGCCGCGATGCACCCGGATGTTCGCGCCGCATTGCCCGGCGCCAAGCGCCCGGTGGCGCCGTTTAACGTGTCGCTGGGTTTGCCGTTGACCGAGTACCCGTTGATAGACGCCGCATTGACAACGCTGGAGCTGGTCGATCGGCAACTTGATTATTCCAAGGTCAGTCATTGGTTGCGCTCTCCGTTTCTGGTTGCAGGGGAATCCGAAATGGGGCTGCGCGCACTGCTCGATGCGCGCTGCCGCCAATACGCCGAACCAACGATTACTTTGGAACGGCTTGTTGCTTTGATGCGCCGATCCGGCGGACAAGCCGATTGTCCGCGACTGTGGCAAAGCTTGACGGCGCTATTGGAGTTTCGGCGCAAGGCATTGCCGGAAATGGCGAATCACACGATTTACGCCAGAATTTTGCCGGAAATATTGCGCATCGTCGGCTTTCCTGGGGAGCGCGCTTTGGATTCGGTTGAATATCAAACCGTCGAAAAGTGGCATTCGCTCATCGCGCAACTGGCAACGCTCGATCATGTCAATGCGCAAATCGGTTATCGCGAGGTTGTCGGCAGACTCAAGCGCATGGCGCATGACACTTTGTTTCAGCCCGAAACGCCGAATGTTCCGATACAAATCCTGGGTGTGCTGGAAGCGGCGGGAATGGAATTCGATCGCCTATGGGTGATGGATTTATCCGACGAGAACTGGCCGATGCGCGCTCGTCCCAATCCGTTTTTGCCGTTTGCATTGCAGCGCGATGCCCGGTCGCCGCTGGGATCGACGCAGGAAGCGCTGACTTATTGTCGCAAGTTGACCGAAGGCTGGCTGGCGAGCGCGCGAGAAACTATTTTCAGCTCGCCGCAATTCAGCGATGATCGCGATGGACATGCGCTAGCGCCCAGTCCTTTGATCGAAACGATTCCGCAAGCCATGCCGGTTTTTCGGAAACCGGCTTTGCATCGCGACAAGATTGTCGAGTCTGCCGGATGGGAGTCTGTCGAGGACAATCAGGCGCTGCCGCTGAATGGCGCGGCAATTAAAGGCGGTACCGCTGTACTCAAGGATTATGCGGCTTGTTCGTTTCGTGCTTGGGCCAGACATCGTCTGGCGATCGATCGCATTGTCGAACCGCACGCAGGTTTGGATGCAATGGAGCGCGGTATGCTGGTGCATCAGGTGTTGGCGCAGGTTTGGTCTCGATTGAAAACAAAAACGGCGCTGGATGCGATTGAAGATACCGATCTCGAGCGCATGCTCGAAGCTGTCGCGGACGATGCGATTGCCGAAATGCGGTCCGATCGTCCTATGGCGCTATCCGGGCGCATGGCGTCGATTGAGCGACGGCGGTTGGTGAAATTGGTGAAGGCGTGGCTGGATCAGGAAAAGAAGCGCGATTTTTTTACCGTGATTGCAACCGAAGAAAAGCGTTCAATTGAAATGGGCGATTTGCATCTGAATGCACGTCTGGATCGCGTTGACGAATTGGAGAACGGGCGGCGTCTGGTAATCGATTACAAAACAAGAAAACAATCGGTTGCGGCAATGTTCGGCGAGCGCCCGGATGAGCCGCAGCTGCCGCTGTATTTGACGATGACCGAGCTGCAGCAACAGGCTGCCGGCGTTGCATTTGCCGCAGTGAAGTCCGGCGAGTTCGAGTTTGCTGCGGTTGTTCGCGACGATAGCGTGTTGCCGGGTGTGAAGGCTTATTCGGAGCTCAATGGCTATAAGCAATTTGCGACATGGGACGATTTGCTGGTCTTTTGGCGGCAAAACCTGATGCAATTGGCGGAAGGGTTTTGCCGCGGGGATGCGCGCGTCAATCCGAAGAAATATCCATTGACTTGTGCGCACTGCGATTTGCAGTTGCTGTGCAGGATTTATGAGCGGCTGGGCGCGCGCGCGTTTGATTCGGATGAAGACGATGATTGATCCAGGCGCTATTCCCGATATCGATCAACGTCGCCGCGCACTCGATCCGGAACAGTCGTTTATCGTGCAAGCGCCTGCGGGTTCGGGTAAGACGGCACTGCTGATTCAGCGTTATCTGCGATTGCTGACTGGTGTCGATGCGCCGGAAGAAATCGTTGCAATCACGTTTACGCGCAAAGCCGCTGCGGAAATGCGCACTCGCGTGTTGGCGGCTCTGGAAGCGGGGAAACTTGCGGACAATCCGGCTAATGCCTACGAGCAATTGAACCGCGAATTGGCGCAGGCCGTTTTGCAGCGCGATCGCCGTATGGATTGGCATATCGCGGAAAATCCGGAGCGATTGCGCATACAAACCATCGATTCGCTTTGTGCGGCATTGACGCGGCAAATGCCGGTTTTGTCAAAATTTGGCGCACAACCTGAAATTGTCGACGATGCTTCCGATTTTTATCGGGAGGCGGCGCGTGAGACGTTGAGCTTGCTGGATTGTCCGCAGGCGATTGCACACGATGTGGAACGATTGCTGGAGCATCTGGATAACGATAACGCGCGTTTCGAAGATTTGCTGGCGGAAATGCTGGCACGGCGCGATCATTGGCTGCGCCATATCCGTCACCGGCCTCGCGACGAATTGGAGGCGGCATTGCAGCGTTCGCGCCAACATGCATTGAACAAGGTTCTTCAATCGTTTCCTGTAATGCTGGAAAATGAATTGCTGGCTTTGTTGCATTATGCCGCAATGAATTTGGCGGTTGAAAGCGAGGTTTCGGATATTGTGAGATGCGAATCGCTGGTTTCGTTAGCGGCAGCCGATGTTGTGCATTGGCGAGGCGTTGCGGAGCTGTTGCTGACCGATAAAGGCACTTGGCGCAAACAAGCAAAAGCTGCAATAGGATTTCCGCCGGGGAATGCCAAGGCCGAGAAAGAGCGGTCGGACGCGTGGAAGCAGCGATTGAGGTTTCTGGTCGATGCGCTCGAATCGGAAGACGATTTTCGCCTTGCCTTGCAAGACGTACGACGATTGCCGCCATCCAATTACACTGATTCGCAATGGGAAATTCTGGGGGCGATCACGCGATTGTTGCCGTACGCCGTGGCGCAACTCAGCGTCATTTTTCAGGCAAACGGCGTGGTGGATTTTTCGGAAGTTGCGCAACGTGCGTTGCAAGCGTTGGGTGATTCCGAAGCGCCGACTGATTTGGCATTGGCGTTGGATTATCGTATCAAGCACTTGATGATCGATGAATTTCAAGACACTTCGATCAGCCAATTCAGATTGCTGGAAAAATTGACTTCCGGCTGGGTGACGGGGGACGGTCGTACCTTGTTTATCGTTGGCGATCCGATGCAATCGATTTATCGTTTCCGGGAGGCGGAGGTCGGGCTTTTTTTGCAAGCGAGGGATCAAGGGATAGGCGATCTGACGTTGCAATCGATAACGCTGCGTGCGAATTTCCGTTCGCAACAAGGCATTGTCGATTGGGTTAATGCGGCATTCGCGCAAATGCTGCCGCAGCATGAGGATAGAACGGCGGGGGCGGTGGCTTATGCACCGTCGATTGCGATTCATCCTAAGTTAAGTGACGCAGCAGTGGCGGTTTATCCCTTTTTTGCCAAGGATTTTGTTTCGGAAGCCCGTCAAGTTGTGGCAATCGTTCAGCAAGCGCGTTGCGAACAACCCGCAGGTACGATAGCGGTATTGGTGCGCAGCCGCAATCACTTGACCGAGATCGTCGCGCAGATAAAAGCGGCCGGATTGCGATTTCGCGCCATCGAAATCGAATGGCTGCAGCATAAGCCGGTGGTGCAGGATTTGCTGATAATGACGCGTGCTTTAATCAATCCGGCGGATCGCCTTGCTTGGATTGCTTTGTTGCGCGCTCCGGGATGCGGTCTTTTGCTCGGCGATATTGCTGCGCTGATGCAATGCAATGCGGCAACGGGTAAACAAAGAGCCGTTTGGGACATGATTTGCGACGAAAATTGCTGGCTCGGCATATCTGCGGGTGCGCAAGCGCGTCTGCACCGGATCGTCGCGGCATTAAAGCCTTGCATGGCGCATCGGCAGCGTCAGTCTTTGCGTCTGACCGTCGAAGCGGTTTGGCAGGTATTGGGAGGAGCGCATGCATCGAGTGCTAGTCATTTGGCCGATGCCATGATTTACCTGAATTATCTGGAAAGTAAAGAGCAGGCGTGGGATGTTTTCGATCTGGCGAATTTCGAGCAGGGCTTAAATGCGCTGTATGCGTCGCCCGATCTGGAGGCGGATGATTCCTTGCAAATCATGACCATTCATAAAGCCAAGGGACTTGAGTTTGATACGGTGATCGTGCCTGGATTGGGTCGAGCGCAACGCAATCATGGTAAACAATTGCTCAAATGGATAGAGCAACCGAACGATCGAGCTGCAACGCATGCGCATACTTCGATTGCGGATTTAATGCTGGCACCCATTCAAGCAACGGGTGCGGATGTTGATTCGATCTATCGGTGGCTGGAAAAGCTGGATCGAGACAAAGAGCGATTTGAGGCGGATCGATTGCTGTATGTGGCGGCTACACGAGCAAAAAGGAAATTGCATTTGCTTGGACATACCGGCTTATCGGATAGCGATGGGAAGAATCAACCCAAGGAACCGGCATCGGAATCGCTGCTGCGTAGGCTTTGGCCGATTGTTCGTCCTCATTATAGCGATGCTGCCGCAGCATTTACCCCAACCCAAAGTAAAGCGATCGAAAATGAAAATAATTCGATCGATGTTCGGATTTGCCGCTTGCAAACCGATTGGGTGTTGCCGGATGCACCCCATGCAGTGATGTGGCAGGGATCGGAGGAGTCGAAGCGGAACATTGAGGAAATCGAATTTTCTTGGGTCAGCGAAATGGCTCGTCATGTGGGTACCGTAGTGCATCGGTGGTTGCAAAGAATTGCCGATGACGAATTGCGCGATTGGACTGAACAGCGGATTCTGGCGATGCACGATCAATTTAAGCAGAATCTGTTTCTGCTCGGCGTAACCGGAGATCAAGAGGAGGTGGCTTATGCAATTCAACGCATCGTGCGCGCATTGATTTATGCCGTGAGCGATCGGCGTGGCCGATGGATTTTAGGAGTGCAATCGGAGGCGCAAAATGAACTGAGAATTACCGGAGCGATCGATGGAAACGTCACGAATTGTGTGATCGACAGGACTTTCTGCGATGCGAATGGTATTCGCTGGATTATCGACTATAAAACGAGTAGTCATGAAGGTTCGGATAGTGAGGAATTTTTGGATCGCGAGCAAGTTCGCTATCGGTATCAGCTTAATCAATACGCAGCACTGATGCGTGAAATCGATCATCGCCCGATTAAGTTGGGATTGTATTTTCCTTTGATAGGGGGGTGGCGGGAATGGTGAGGTAGGGAAATTGAAAAAGGTTCCAGAGATGCAGGAAAAAAATCAAAAAAATTAGCGCAAGGAAATTGTCCCTTTATCCATTGTGCCTAAAGGGAAAAATGAGTTTTGGAAGGGAAGATGAGGGGAAGGAAGGGATTAGAAATTATGACAAATGACTTGACTTTGCCCCCCGAGGTCGACTAGCCTGAGAGGTGTAGCTGGAAGAGGTATGAAA
>SXJH01000101.1 GCA_005779435.1 Nitrosomonas sp.
ACAAATGAAGAGCAAGTTATCCGTTGTGAATGGGAACGATCATTGAGGCTGGATGAGAAATGATCGGATTAGCAACATACGAAAGGTTCGCGATGCCAATACCCGATTCTTTGGTCGATAACGTGAATCCCGTCGCCTTGCGGGGTGAAATGCGCTACAACGAGCCGATGAGCAAGCATGTTACTTGGCGTGCTGGTGGATTGGCTGATCGGTATTACATTCCCGCCGACTTGGACGATTTTGCACATTTTCTACGGCAATCGGCGGGCGAATCCATTTATGTCATCGGACTGGGCAGCAATTTGCTGATCCGAGAAGGAGGATTTCGCGGCACCGTGGTGGCGTTGCATGCGCGATTAAACGAGCTGCAAGTGGTCGAAAGCCATGAATCCGGCGGCTTGATTTATGCGGGCGCCGGTGTCGCTTGCGCCAAGATCGCCCGGTTTGCCGCCAATCATGAGCTTATCGGTGCGGAATTTATGGCGGGTATCCCCGGTACTATGGGTGGAGCCTTGGCGATGAATGCCGGTTGCTACGGTTCGGAAACTTGGGACATCGTTGAAAAAGTACAAATTGTTAAGCGCAATGGACAACGAGCGGTGCGTTTGCCGTTGGATTATGACATCGGCTACCGCAGCGTGAAACTGGGCAGTGGAATGACCGGAGAAGCTGGTTCCGAATGGTTTGCCGGCGGCTATTTGCGATTGAAGCATGGCGATTCCATAGGATCACGGGAAAAAATCAAGCAGTTGCTGGCGCAGCGCGTTCAAAGCCAGCCGCTTAATTTGCCGAATGCGGGTTCGGTTTTTCGCAATCCCCCCGACGATCACGCAGCGCGATTGATCGAAGCGTGCCACCTAAAAGGCATGAGCGTCGGCAGCGCAATGATTTCGCCAAAGCACGCCAACTTTATCGTTAACACCGGAACCGCATCCGCAGCGGATATCGAAGCGCTGATTCTAATGGTGCAAGCCCGCGTTAAGAAAGCAACGGGAATTGGTTTAATTCCGGAAGTGCGCATCATTGGCGATGCGAGGAGATTAACGTTATGACTGCGCGACATCACGGCAAG
The DNA here is from genome assembly GCA_005779435.1 of Nitrosomonas sp. Lineage (GTDB taxonomy): Bacteria > Pseudomonadota > Gammaproteobacteria > Burkholderiales > Nitrosomonadaceae > Nitrosomonas. The sequence continues at coordinate 1,073 of SXJH01000101.1, forward strand.
GTGGCCGTTTTGCTTGGCGGCAGGTCTGCCGAACGGGAAGTTTCGTTGCAAAGCGGACATGCCGTTTTGACCGCGTTGCGCAACTGCGGTGTAGATGCCCATCCATTCGATCCGGCCGAGCAAACGATGGAAGCGCTCAAGCAGCAACGCTTCGATAAAGTTTTTATCGCCCTGCACGGTCGTTTTGGCGAAGATGGCACGATTCAGGGTGTTTTGGAATGGATGGGATTGCCTTATACCGGCAGCGGTGTAATGGCAAGCGCGCTGGCGATGGATAAATGGCGCACCAAACTGGTGTGGCAAGCCACCGGTATCGAATCGCCGCGTTATGCGCTGCTGAATGCAAACAGCGATTTCGACGATGTGGCGCAAACACTGGGATTGCCATTGATCGTTAAGCCGGCGCGCGAAGGTTCGACGATCGGTTTGAGCAAAGTACAGCGTAAAGAAGATTTGGCCGCGGCTTATCGTCTGGCGGCGCAGCACGATGCATTGGTGCTTGCGGAGGAATTCATTGCCGGGCAGGAATTGACGGTCGGCATTCTGGGGGAAAAATCGTTACCGGCGGTGCGAATCGAAGTGGCTGGAGATCTATATGATTATCATGCGAAATACGTTTCGAATGAAACGAAATATGTCTGTCCGAGCGGATTGCCGTCCGATCGGGAATCCGCTATCCGGGCACAAGCGCTAAAAGCTTATCAAGTGCTGGGATGCCAAGGTTGGGGGCGGGTCGATTTGATTTTGACGGAAACCAACCGGTTTTATTTCCTGGAAGCCAATACGTCGCCCGGAATGACTAGCCATAGCCTGGTTCCGATGGCGGCAAAAGCGGCGGGTATCTCGTTTGAGGATTTGGTGTTGAATATATTGGACCTCGCTCATGTGGAATAACCATCAAGCGCTCAATTCGGTATCCAGGCTGCTGATCGGTTCGGTAGCGATAGCGATGCTGTATGGCATTGGCTTGCACCTTGTCCAACCGCCTTATTTTCCGATCAAGGAAATCAACGTGCAGGTTGCTCAAGGAGCGGATGATAATCAAGCATTACAGTACGTTACATTGGATCAGGTCGACCGGTTAATTAAAAATGAACTGGAAGGAAATTTTATTTCGGTGAATCTCACCGCAGTGCGCGAAGCTTTTGTAAAATTACCGTGGGTGAGAGAAGCAAAAGTTAATCGAGAATGGCCGCATGGTTTGAACGTAGTACTTGAAGAGCATCGCGCGGTGGCTTACTGGGGGGATCACGCCTTGGTCAATACTTATGGCGAGGTGTTCCGGGTCACTGCGAACATGAATCTACCTACTTTTACTGGGCCGAACGAAGCAAGCGCGCAAGAAGTGGCTCAGCAATACCGGCGTTTTAATAAGCTATTGGCACCGATAGATCAGAGAATTGCGGAGATCAACCTGACCTCGCGCTACGCTTGGCGCTTGCGGCTGGATAATGGAACGATCTTGGAATTGGGAAGAAATGAAGTCGAGGAAAGGTTGGCGCGCTATGTGTCGGTTTATAACCACAGTATAGCGCGCTGGAATCAGCAACAGCCGTTAATGTACGTCGATTTGCGATATCCAAATGGTTTTGCCATTCGAGCACCGGCGACGGAAGTGCGGGAATCGCATAAAGCGGGTGCAAAAAGGGAAGCGTGAAGCCAGGGAGATGGGATTAGATGAATAAAACGAGAGAAAATAGAAATCTGATTGTCGGTCTGGATATTGGAACATCCAAGATTGTTGCCATCGTGGCGGATGTCGTTCCCGACGGCGGGTTTGAAATTATCGGATTGGGCAGTCACCCTTCCCGTGGATTGAAGAAAGGTGTGGTGGCCAATATCGAGACCACGGTGAATGCCATACAGCGCGCGCTGGAAGAAGCCGAATTGATGGCCGATTGCAAGATCCACGAGGTGTATACCGGCATTGCGGGCAGCCATATTCGCGGTTTTAATTCCAATGGCATGGTGCCCATCAAGGATAAAGAGGTGACCGAGAAAGACGTCGAGCGGGTCATGGAAGCGGCGAAGGCGGTCAATATCCCGGCGGATCAGCAGATTCTGCATGTCTTGAATCAGGAATTCATTATCGACGGTCAGGAAGATGTGCGCGAACCCGTCGGCATGAGCGGCATACGGCTGGAGGTGAAAGTGCACATCGTAACCGGTGCGGTTTCCGCCGCGCAGAATATTGTCAAATGCGTGCATCGTTGCGGTTTGGAAGTGCGCGATTTGATTCTGCAGCCGCTGGCATCGGCAATGGCCGTGTTATCCGAAGACGAAAAAGATTTAGGTGTGTGCTTGGTCGATATCGGCGGCGGCACCACGGATATCGCAGTATTTACCCATGGTGCGATCCGGCATACGGCAGTGATTCCAATAGCCGGGGATCAGATTACCAACGATATCGCAATGGCGCTGCGTACGCCGACCAAGAGCGCGGAAGATATCAAATGCCGCTACGGATGCGCATTAAGAAGCCTTGCGGATACGCAAGAAATGGTGGAAGTGCCCGATGTGGGCAATCGCGGTTCGCGCCAGCTTTCCAAGCAAACATTGGCGGAAGTAATCGAACCGCGCGCGGAGGAGCTTTATACCATGGTGCAAGCGGAGTTGCGCCGTAGCGGATTTGAAGAGTTGTTGTCGTCAGGCATTGTAATAACAGGGGGGTCGGCGTCATTGCGCGGCATGGTGGAGTTGGGCGAAGAGATTTTTCATATGCCGGTGCGATTGGGTTTGCCCAATTATCACGGCAATTTGAAAGAAGTGATTCATACCCCGCGTTATTCGACCGGCATCGGCTTAATTTTAGCGGGTATTCAACAAATGCAGCATCAGCAAGGTTCAAGGTTACAGGGAGGTTCTGCCAAGCAGATTTTTTCCAGAATGAAGGGGTGGTTTCAAAGAAATTTCTAGTTCGGAATTTCATGGGGCGTATTAGCAATCAGGTGGCTTTAATTTCAATGTACTAAAGGAGAAACACTATGTTCGAAATTATGAATAACGAAACTCAAGAGGCGGTCATCAAGGTGGTTGGCGTTGGTGGTTGCGGCAGCAATGCGGTGGATCACATGATCCAGAACGGCATGCAAGGCGTTGAGTTCATCAGCATGAACACTGATGCGCAGGCATTGAAAAGCAATAAGGCCCCGACGGTTTTGCAATTGGGTGCGGGTTTAACCAAAGGATTGGGCGCGGGCGCCAATCCGGAAATCGGTCGTGAAGCGGCCCTTGAAGACCGCGACCGGATTGCCGAATTGATTCAAGGCTCGGATAT
>SXJH01000102.1 GCA_005779435.1 Nitrosomonas sp.
AAAATTAATCGCAGGCCCTTCGGTATTTATTTGCGACGAATGCATCGATCTCTGCAACGATATCATTCGCGAAGAAATGCAAGGCGATGAAGCGACAAAACTGGTCAAATCAAATTTGCCTGTCCCGCGCGAGATATGTCAAATATTGGATCAATACGTGATTGGGCAGGAATCGGCTAAAAAGATTTTGTCCGTTGCCGTTTATAATCATTATAAGCGATTGAGAACTTTCAATAAATCGGATGAAGCCGATGATATTGAATTATCAAAAAGCAATATTCTTTTGGTCGGACCGACCGGATCAGGTAAAACTTTGTTAGCGCAAACGCTGGCTCGCTTGTTGGATGTTCCCTTCATCATGGCGGACGCTACTGCATTGACGGAAGCAGGCTATGTCGGTGAAGATGTGGAGAACATCATTCAAAAGCTACTGCAAAAGTGTAATTATGATGCCGAAAAAGCACAACGCGGTATCGTATATATCGATGAAATCGACAAAATATCGCGCAAATCCGACAATCCGTCGATTACGCGAGACGTATCCGGTGAAGGCGTGCAGCAAGCTTTATTGAAATTGATTGAAGGAACGATCGCAATGGTGCCTCCGCAAGGCGGAAGAAAGCATCCGAATCAAGAATTCATTCAAGTCGATACGACTAACATTCTGTTTATTTGCGGCGGCGCATTCGATGGCCTTGATAAAGTGATCAGGGCACGTACCGAAAAAGGCGGCATCGGTTTTGGTGCGGATGTCAGAAGCCATGATCGCAAAGATGCTAATAAAGTGCTGCAACAGGTAGAGCCTGAAGATTTGGTGAAATTCGGCCTGATTCCAGAGTTTGTCGGACGCTTGCCGGTTGTGGCCACACTGGATGAACTCAACGAAGCCGCATTGATTCAAATTCTTACCGAACCAAAGAACGCACTGGTCAAACAATACTGGAAAATGTTCAATATGGAGGGCGGTGTAGATCTTGAATTCCGCGAAGCTGCGCTTAAAGCCATTGCGAAAAAAGCGCTGACGCGTCGTACCGGTGCGCGCGGATTGCGTTCGATACTAGAGGAAATATTGCTCGATATCATGTATGACTTGCCTTCGCTGGAAAATGTGACGAAAGTAGTTATCGATTACAATTCAACCAATAATGACATTAAACCGATCTTGATTTATTCGGATCAACCCAAAGTCGCAAAACGCTCTAAGTAATATTCATCGTTAACGGTGGCGGTATATTGCGGCAATTAAGGTTGATTGATGCTCTTAAAGTTAATTATATTCTTTGGATCTATGTTTTAAGGTAAGCAAGGCTTACCACTTGAAATTAGTCTGCCCGTATCCATCTAATCAGCCATCTTGGACTTTCTAAAAGAGTAACTATGACTTCCTTGGACGAAAACTCTGAACAATTGATACTGCCGCTACTCCCGCTTCGCGACGTTGTCGTCTTTCCGCATATGGTCATACCGTTATTTGTTGGCAGACCGAAGTCGATCAAAGCGCTTGAATTAGCGATGGAATCCAATAAAAATATTCTGCTGGTTGCACAGAAAATAGCATCCAAAGACGACCCGGAACCGGAAGATCTCTATGAGGTTTGCAGTATCGCAAGTTTGCTGCAAATGCTAAAACTCCCAGACGGTACGGTAAAAGTACTGGTTGAAGGTAACCATCGTGCGCGCATTAAAGAATTGATCGACTCCGAAACGCATTTTGTGGGCAGGGCGGCGCAAATAGAAACCGATATTTCCGATAATTCCGAATCGGAAGCGTTGCGTCGCGCAATCATGACGCAATTCGATCAATATGTTAAATTAAACAAAAAGATACCGCCAGAAATCATTACCTCGTTAAGCGGTATCGATGATGCAGGGCGCATGGCCGACACCATTGCTGCTTATCTGCCGCTAAAGCTGGAACAAAAGCAGCAAGTTCTTGAAATTTTCGATGTGCCGAAGCGCTTGGAGCATTTACTCGGTCTGCTTGAAACCGAACTGGATATTCTGCAAGTGGAAAAACGCATTCGCGGCAGAGTTAAACGTCAGATGGAGAAAAGCCAGCGCGATTATTATCTGAACGAGCAAGTTAAAGCCATTCAGAAAGAATTGGGCGAAGGCGAAGACGGTGCCGATATCGAAGAAATTGAGAAGAAGATCAAAGCGGCGCAAATGCCTAAAGAAGCGCTTGCCAGAGCCGAATCCGAACTCAAGAAACTTCGCTTGATGTCCCCCATGTCAGCGGAGGCGACCGTGGTACGCAATTACATTGATGCATTGGTTGCGCTGCCGTGGAAGAAAAAGAGCAAAATCAACACCGACTTAAAATCGGCGGAAGATACACTGGAAAAAGATCATTACGGCCTCGAGAAAGTCAAAGAACGCATTGTCGAATATCTGGCCGTACAGCAACGCGTCAACAAAATGAAAGCGCCGATACTTTGTTTGGTTGGCCCTCCGGGCGTCGGCAAAACATCCTTGGGTCAATCGATTGCGCACGCAACCAATCGGAAATTCGTGCGTATGTCACTTGGCGGCGTACGCGATGAGGCGGAAATTCGCGGCCATCGAAAAACCTATATCGGTTCTATGCCCGGTAAGATTCTGCATAACATGAGCAAAGTGGGTGTTAAGAATCCACTGTTCCTGTTGGACGAAGTCGACAAAATGGGCATGGATTTCCGAGGCGATCCATCGTCAGCTTTGCTGGAGGTTCTCGATCCTGAACAAAACGACACTTTTGTCGATCATTACATTGAAGTTGAATATGATTTATCGGATGTAATGTTCGTAGCGACGGCCAATACCCTGAATATTCCACCGGCTTTGCTCGACCGTATGGAAGTCATCCAGCTATCGGGATATACCGAAGACGAGAAACTGAATATCGCAGCACGGTATCTGTTAACTAAGCAGATGAAGAACCATGGCTTGAATGAAAGCGAATTGACCGTATCGCATTCAGCGCTGCAGGATATCGCGCGCTATTACACTCGAGAAGCAGGAGTGCGTGCGATGGAACGGGAGATTTCAAAGATTTGCCGTAAAGCGGTCAAGATGATGCTGCTTAAGAAAGGGCAGAAGAAAGTGAACGTCACTTCGCGAAACCTGGATAAATTTTTGGGCGTTCGGCGATATACCTACGGCATCGCTGAGGAAAAAAATCAAATTGGGCAAGTAACCGGTTTGGCGTGGACAAAAGTCGGCGGCGAATTATTGACAATCGAAGCGGTTGTGTTGCCCGGCAAGGGAAAAACGATCACTACCGGCAAGCTGGGAGAGGTGATGCAAGAATCCATTCAAGCAGCATTGTCCGTAGTGCGCGGGCGCTCTCATGTGTTAGGCATTGCCGAGGATTTTTATCAAAAGAACGATATCCATATTCACTTGCCGGAAGGCGCGACGCCTAAAGACGGGCCGAGCGCGGGTATCGGCATTTGTGTTGCGATGATCTCAGTATTGACGAATATCGCCGTGCGTGCCGATGTGGCAATG
>SXJH01000103.1 GCA_005779435.1 Nitrosomonas sp.
ATGCATAATCGATCGTGAAGTATATCGATGAATTTCGTACCGGCGATGTGGCGCGGATAATCGCCGACAAAATCATTTCCGAGTCCGATCCTGGTCGTACCTATCATTTCATGGAATTCTGCGGAGGGCATACGCACGCCATCGCGCGTTTCGGCATCGTCGATTTGCTGCCCGGCAATATCCGTATGATTAACGGCCCCGGTTGTCCGGTTTGCGTGCTGCCGATCGGTCGCGTGGAAAATGCAATTCAACTGGCGCAGATGCCGCAATCAATTCTTTGTTGTTACGGCGATGTGCTGCGCATACCGGCGTCAAACGGCATGAGCCTGTTAAAAGCCAAAGCGCAAGGCGCGGATGTGCGCATGATTTATTCCAGCGCCGATGCCATCGACATCGCCCGGCAGAACCCGCAGCATCAAGTGGTGTTTTTTGCCATCGGTTTCGAAACCACCACACCGCCCACCGCGATTGCGATCAAACAGGCGCAGCGGCTTGGGTTGAAAAATTTCAGCGTATTTTGCAATCATGTGCTGACGCCATCGGCCATTTCGCATATCTTGCAATCGCCGGAAGTGCGGCAATTGGGCTTGGTCGCCATTGACGGTTTCATCGGCCCGGCGCATGTTTCGGTTGTGATCGGCAGCCAGCCTTACGACTATTTCGCCGAAGAATTCCAAAAACCCGTGGTGATCGCCGGGTTTGAGCCGCTTGATGTGATGCAGGCCATATTGATGCTGATTCGCCAGGTCAATTCGAAACGGGCGGCGGTGGAAAACGAATTCACCCGCGCCGTGTTGCCGCAAGGCAATGCCAAAGCGCAATCGCTCGTCGCCGATGTGTTCGAATTGCGCCGTACGTTTGAATGGCGCGGCTTAGGAGTCGTACCTTACAGCGCATTGAGAATCAAATCGTGCTATGCGGATTTCGATGCGGAACGGCGCTTTCAAATTTCCACTCCGGTCATTGCCGATAACAAAGCCTGCGAATGCGGCGCTATTTTACGCGGCGTGAAGCAGCCGCAGGATTGCAAGATTTTTGGCAGCGTTTGTACCCCCGACAATCCGGTCGGTTCGTGCATGGTGTCATCGGAAGGCGCTTGCGCGGCGCATTACCGCTATGGCCGTTTCCGTCAACACCGCGCTGCCATTGCGGTGAATCGATGAGCGGTATCGTCAAACCCGGTTATACGCGGGCATTGGACTTGAAGCGCGGCCATGTCGAGATGGCGCACGGAGCCGGTGGTCGTGCCATGGCGCAATTGATCCATCAATTATTTTTGCCCGCGTTCGATAACGAATTCTTGCGTCCCATGAACGACCAAGCCTGTTTTCCGGGCACAAACGGGCGCATGGTGATGTCGACCGACAGTCATGTCATCACGCCGCTATTTTTCCCCGGCGGCGACATCGGCAGTTTATCCGTGAATGGCACCGTCAACGACATCGCCATGTCCGGCGCCAAGCCATGCTATCTGGCAGCCGGTTTCATTCTGGAAGAAGGCTTGCCGCTTGCGGATCTGAAGCGCATCGTGGATTCCATGGCGAAAGCCGCGCGAAGCGCCAGTATCTTGATCGTCACCGGCGATACCAAGGTGGTGGAAAAAGGCAGCGGCGATGGCGTGTTTATCACCACCACAGGCATCGGCACGGTGCCGGAAGGAATTCACATCTCTGCCGCTCGGGCGCAACCCGGCGATAACATACTGGTTTCCGGCACCGTGGGGGATCATGGTATTGCCGTTATGTCGTTGCGTGAAAATTTAACCTTTCACACCGATGTCGAATCGGACTCCGCCGCATTGCACGACCTGGTCGCCCGCATGATCGCGGCGACACCCGATGTCCACGTGCTGCGTGACCCGACGCGCGGCGGAATCGCCACGGCGCTGAACGAAATCGCACAACAATCTGCGGTCGGCATGCTGCTGCATGAAAGCGAAATCCCCATCCGTGAACCGGTGCAAGCCGCTTGCGAATTTCTGGGACTGGACCCGTTATACATCGCCAATGAAGGCAAACTCATCGCCATTTGCGCGCCGCAAGACGCGAAAACGCTGCTGCAAACGATGCGAACGCATCCGCTTGGCGCCAATGCGGCGATCATCGGCGAAGTCATCGAAGACGCGCACGGCTTTGTGCAAATGCAAACCCGTTTCGGCGGATCCCGTATCGTCGATTGGTTGAGCGGCGAGCAACTACCGCGCATTTGCTGACAGTCCGTTCGTTGAAAATCCTATTGCTCACTCACAGTTTCAACTGCCTGGCACAACGCTTATGGGTCGAATTGACGCAGCGCGGGCATGAGCTTTCGGTCGAGTTCGATATCAACGATGCCGTCACCATGGAAGCGGTTGATCTGTTCCGGCCCGATTTGATCCTCGCGCCGTTCCTGAAGCGCGCCATTCCCGAGGCAATTTGGCGCAAGCATACTTGTTTGGTCGTTCACCCCGGCATTATCGGCGATCGCGGCCCTTCCGCGCTGGATTGGGCGATCATGCGCGGCCATCGCCAGTGGGGCGTTACCGTGCTGCAAGCCAATGCCGAAATGGACGCAGGCGATATTTGGGCTGCGGAAACTTTTCCGATGCGGTTCACCAGGAAAAGCGATCTATACCGCCGGGAAGTCGTGGAAGCGGCAACAACGGCTGTGCTGGCCGCCATACGCCGCTTTCAATCCGGCGCATTCAAACCGGTGCCGCTGGATTATTCAAAACCCGATGTTCAAGGCCGCTTGCATGCGCCGATGCGCCAAAGCGATCGCCGCATCGACTGGCATAAGGACAATACGCGGGCAATTCTCGCCAAGATTCACGCTGCGGACGGTTTTCCCGGCGTACTGGATACGATATTGAATCAACCGTATTATTTGTTCGATGCTTGTGAAGAAAGCCGATTAACCGGCAAGCCCGGAACCATTATCGCCAAGCGCAATAATGCGATTTGCCGCGCCACGGTGGACGGCGCGGTCTGGCTGGGCCATTTAAAACCGAGAAGCGGCGCAGAATCCGCTTTCAAGCTGGCGGCTACCGTTGCTTTGCAAGATCGGCTCGCAGACGTGCCCGAAATACCGGTCGATCCATCGTCCCCAATATCCGTGCAAACTTATCGCGATATTTGGTTTGAACAAAAAAACGGTGCCGGTTATCTGCACTTCGCTTTTTATAACGGTGCGATGGACAGCGCGCAATGCATGCGTTTGCGCGATGCGTACCTGAAAATTGCCGCCAGCGGTGTGCGCGTTATCGTGCTGATGGGCGGAACGGAATTCTGGAGCAACGGTATCCACCTCAATCATATCGAGCATGCCGACAGCCCGGCGGACGAATCCTGGCGCAATATCAACGCGATGAACGATTTGGTGCGGGCCGTCGTCACAACGGATCGGCAGCTCACGATTGCGGCATTGCGCGGCAACGCTGGCGCGGGCGGCGTATTTCTATCGCTTGCCGCCGATATCATTTATGCGCGCGAAAGCGTTATGCTGAATCCGCACTATAAAAGCATGGGCAATCTATACGGTTCTGAATATTGGACTTATTTGCTGCCCCGCCGCGTCAATGCCGCTACCGCGAAATCGCTGACGGACAACCGCTTGCCGGTCGGCGCTCGCGAAGCGCGAACGATGGGGTTGATCGACGATTGCTTTGCTTTGAATCCGGAAGGGTTTGATAAAAAAATAACCGCCATTGCCGAAACGCTTGCCGCGTCTCCCAATTTTTCTCTGCGCTTACGACAAAAAGCGCAGCGCCGCCAAACAGACGAGCGGCAAAAACCGCTGCAAGCCTATCGCGACGAAGAGCTGCGCCGCATGCAATTGAATTTCTACGGTTTCGATCCCAGCTATCATGTGGCGCGCTATCACTTCGTGCATAAAATCCCTCACGCCTGGACACCGAGATACCTTGCCCGGCATCGCCGCCTCAAGAGTTAATGAAGTCCGATAATGGCTTTCGGCTTGATTGTTTCGACCAGATCGGGATCGAATTCGGGCGGTTTTTCTACCGGCGGAATAACGCCCGGGCATTGCTTGATAACCGCCCAATGCTGGATGGCATCGTACTCGCTTTTCAATTGCGCATATTCGGCTTCTTGTTCTTTGCTGCCGCCCAGTGCGAACAATGCCGCCCAAGAGAGCGACAAATCCGCACCCAAGATCCATTTATCTTTGGATGGCGCTGCATCGTTGGTTTTTCCGAGTAATTCGCTGACTCTGGTTTGAATCCGATCCGTCGCTTTCAACAGTTCGTCGCAACTGTAGGTTTGGAATTGCGACGGTGAGATATAGGTCGTTGGGCGATTTTCCGCTGAAGCTGCGCAACCGGACAGTAAAATTGCGGCGGTAAAAAAGAGGGGGGCAATAAAGTTTTTCATCATGCCTGTTTCCTTCTGAAGTTTAATTGCGGCAAAACGGTTTTTGAATTGTACACGGATAACCCCGCACTGAGCGGTTGAACTTGAAAAGCGGGGGAATCGCGGTATCGCAAGCATTCATCCAAAGAAAGCAATTCCATTTAACTTCATGATAATCTCCTTATCTTTTGCAAATACTGCGGCATCTGCCGATTTTATCGATTTTACAAGCCCAAGCGAGCAATGACACAACAAGAACCGACGACCCCCGAATTATCCGATCAACAGGAAACTCAAACCGAACCGCTCAAAACGATCAGAATCGATCGGTGCGACATCACGCTGCTGGGCACGGCGCATGTATCGAAAGCCAGCGCGGACAAAGTTAAAGAGCTGATCGCAACCGGGCAGTACGATGCGGTTGCGGTTGAATTATGTCCCAGCCGCCATAAAGTCATCGTCAATCCCGATGCGATGGCGCAAATGGATTTATTCCAGGTGATCAAAAAAGGGCAAGCCAGCATGGTGGCGGCCAGTCTGGCATTAGGCGCATTCCAGCAGCGCATGGCGGAGCAGTTCGATATCGAACCCGGTGCGGAAATGCGCGTTGCGATTAAGGATGCGCAAGCCGCC
>SXJH01000104.1 GCA_005779435.1 Nitrosomonas sp.
AACTTTACGGCGGCATAAACCCTGTTAGGTCCGCCCCAGATTCCGATGATCAAAAACATCGGTATTAACGAAGCTTCCCAGAACACATAGAACAAAATGGCATCCAACGAAGCGAATACGCCGTTCACAATTCCAGACATCACCAGAAATGCGCCCATATATTGGGACACGCGCTCTTTAATGACTTCCCATCCTGCGACGATAACCAATGGCGTAATAAAACAGTTAAGCAAAATCAATGGCATCGATATGCCATCAACGCCTAAATGATAATTCACATTAAAGCGTTCAAACCAAACATGGTTCTCAACAAACTGCATTGCACCGGTTGCGGCATCAAAATTCGTACAAAGAGGGATTGCCACCAAAAAACCCAAGATCGATCCAACTAACGCAATCCACCGCGCAAGCTGTGCATTGAGATCGCTTCCGGTTGCAAATACGGCGATACCAAACAAAATCGGTAGCCAAATAATCAAGCTTAATAATGGGAATTCAAACGACATGCTTATTCCGTTTTATTTGTTAGTACTTGTTGTTCTAAGTATTGAGTTCATCGAAACCCGCATATAGCACGTCCATAGCCTTTTTACCGAAAATCAAAAGAGCCATAGCGTCAAGATAACGAATATGCCGACAATCATGGTAAATGCGTAATGATAAATATAGCCTGTTTGATAACGACGTACGATCGAGGCCGTGAATGCAACGACACGGGCTGCTCCGTTGACAAAGAAACCGTCAATCACTTTTACATCGCCGAATTTCCATAATGCCGTGCCTAAAGTACGCGTGCCTCCCGCAAATAACCATGAATACAATTCGTCAATGTAATATTTGCGATCCAGTATGTTATAAACCACGGTGAAATTACTTTTTATTTTTGCCGGAATGTCGGTTCTGACCGTATATAAATACCAAGCGGTAAAAATACCGGCCGTCGACAACCAAAATGGCGCAGTAGTAAGCGCATGCAGCATCATGCCGCCAATACCGGTAAATTCAGCGCCTAATTTTTCGATTGCATCGTGTTGCGGCAGCACTTGTATCGCAGCGTTAAAGTAATCGCCGAAAACCATCGGTCCGATAAACCATCCGGCGGCAATCGTTGGGATCGCCAGAATCATCAGCGGCACGGTCACAACCCAAGGCGATTCATGCAAGTGCTCTTCGGTATGATGATCCATGCGCGGCTTCCCGTGGAATGTCATAAATATCAACCGGAAAGTATATAAAGCCGTCACGAATACCGTTGTCAGAACACAGAAATAAGCAAAACCGGCACCGGGTATATTGGCAAAATTCACTGCTTCAATAATGGCGTCTTTAGAGAAAAATCCCGAAAAGCCGGGTACGCCGGCGCTGGCTAATGCCGCAATGAACATCGTCCCGTAAGTAATCGGCATGTAACGCTTAAGGCCGCCCATTTTCTGCATATTCTGTTCATGATGCATCGCAATAATGACCGAGCCTGCACCCAAAAAGAGTACGGCTTTAAAAAATGCATGCGTCATTAGATGGAAAATCGCTGCGGAATATGCCGATGCGCCCAATGCGACGGTCATATACCCCAATTGCGACAATGTGGAATAAGCGACAACGCGTTTGATATCGTTTTGTACTACTGCCACCAGTGCCATAAACAACGTTGTAATTCCACCGATGACCAAGATTGTCGATAGCGCCGCATCGGATAACTCAAATAGCGGCGACATACGCGCCACCATAAAAATACCGGCGGTCACCATCGTAGCCGCGTGAATCAATGCGGAAATCGGCGTAGGGCCTTCCATTGAATCGGGCAACCACACATGTAACGGAAATTGCGCGGATTTTCCCATGGCCCCGATAAATAACAGAATGCAAATCAGGGTAATCACCAGCCACGGAATACCCGGTATCAGCTCTATTTTTTCCTCAGCGATGCCAGGCGCTTGCGCAAAGACGGATGCATAATCAAGCGTACCGAAATACATCAGCACCAAGGCAATACCGAGTAAAAATCCAAAATCGCCGACACGGTTAACCAAAAACGCCTTCATATTGGCATAAATAGCGGTAGGGCGCGTATACCAAAAACCGATCAACAAATACGAAACCAAACCAACCGCTTCCCAGCCAAAAAACAATTGCAGGAAATTATTGGACATAACCAGCATCATCATCGAAAAAGTAAACAATGAAATATAGCTGAAGAAGCGTTGATATCCGGGGTCATCGTGCATATAGCCAATGGTATAAATATGCACCATCAGCGAAACCAGGCTAACGACAACCATCATGGTCGCGGATAATTGATCGATCAGAAAACCGATTTCGAATCGCGTATCGCCCGTCACCAGCCACGTATAAACACTGCCGTTATAGGTATTGCCTTCCAATACATCGAGAAAAATAACGATGGAGGCCAATAAGGAAACAAACACCAATCCGATGGTCACCCGGTGGCTCCATTCGCGTCCGATAAAACGTCCGCACAAGCCTGCGATCAATGAACCAATCAGCGGCGCCAACGGTACCAGTAAATAAAGTTTTTGCATCTCGATCAATGAGTTATTGTTAAAACAATAGTAAGTTATCTAATGGAACTAACCCTGCAGTTTATCCAGATCGTCGACATTAATCGTGCGCATATTGCGGAACAATACGACAAGAATAGCGAGGCCAATGGCTGATTCCGCTGCTGCAACCGTCAAAATGAAGAACACAAAAATTTGACCGGAAATATCCTGCAAATAGTGAGAGAAAGCGACAAAATTCATATTGACAGCTAACAACATCAATTCGATCGACATCAGTAAAATGATGACATTCTTCCTGTTCAGAAAAATACCGACTACGCCGATTGCAAACAAAATGGCGCCGAGCACTAAATAATGTGATAACGATATCAAAACTAACTACCTCTTTTTTTTATATAGCACCTAAATATATAAAGCATGAAGTATCGATGTTACTCTTTCTTTTCCGCTTGCATCGAAACCATGCGTAACCGGTCTTCTTTTTTCACTTGCACTTGTTTTGCCGGATCGGTCGATTTTTTGTCTTCGCGATGTCGCAGTGTCAATGCAATGGCAGCAACCATCGCAACCAAAAGCAGCACGGCAGCCAATTCGAAAGCATACACATATTCTGTGTAAATCAAGCGCCCTAATTCGCGCGTATTGCTGTAATCCGCTTCATGCGGTCTTGGTATAGGCATTTCCTCGAGTCCGAAATACTTGCCCATTAATACCATCGAAATTTCCACAACCATTACCAACGCAATCAATGCGCCGAAAGGAAACCATTTCCAGAATCCTTCGCGCAATCGATCCAAATTGATATCCAGCATCATGACAACAAATAAGAACAGCACCATGACCGCCCCCACATAAACCAGCACCAAAGCAATCGCCAGGAATTCGGCCTCGAGCAATAACCACAGACCTGCGCAAGTAACGAACGATAGCACCAATAACAATGCCGAATTAACCGGATTGCGCACTGTAATCACGCCCAGTGCGGATGCGATTAAGATAGCCGAGAAAGTGTAAAATATAATGTCTTGAAAACTCATGTGTATTTACCGGCGAAATTCAACGATAACGCGCATCGGCTTCCCTGTCCTTCGCTATTTGTTCTTCGTAGCGATCGCCTATAGCCAATAACATTTCTTTGGTATAAATCAAATCGCCCCTTTTCTCACCGTGATATTCCAATACGCGAGTCTCAACGATTGAATCGACCGGACAGGATTCTTCGCAGAAACCGCAAAAAATACATTTGCTTAAATCAATATCATAACGCGTCGTCCGGCGTGTTCCGTCCGCGCGTTGCTCTGAATCGATGGTAATTGCCATCGCGGGACATACAGCTTCGCACAGTTTACATGCAATGCAACGCTCTTCTCCGTTCGGATAGCGGCGCAAAGCGTGAAGCCCTCGGAAACGCGGTGATTGCGGTGTCTTTTCTTCCGGAAAATGAACCGTAATCTTCGGCTTAAACAGATACCGTCCGGTTACTGCCATTCCTTTTAGTAACTCAAATAACAAAAAGGTACTAAAAAACTTTTTTATGCGATCCATTTTATTATCTCTATTTAGAACCAGATACTTAACGGAAATGTGTTACGAATCGATTCCGGTAATTGCATGATTGCGCCTAACAATACTATCCAAATTAATGTGATTGGAATAAATACCTTCCAGCCTAATCGCATAATTTGATCGTATCGATAACGCGGGAAAGTTGCGCGAAACCATAAGAATAAAAATAAGATAAATGCAATCTTCAGCAATAACCAAACGAACCCCGGAATCATTGTGAACGGCGCCATATCGATCGGCGGCAGCCATCCCCCCAGAAACATGATGGAAGTTAAAGTCGCGACCAAAATCATGTTGGAATATTCTGCCAGGAAGAAAACCGTAAACGCCATCCCGGAATAGTCAACATGGAAGCCCGCGACAATTTCCGATTCGCCTTCGGCAACGTCAAACGGCGCGCGATTTGTTTCAGCCACACCTGAAATCAAATACACCAGAAACATCGGAAACAACGGAATAAGATACCAATTCAGAAAACTGCCGCCTTGTTGTCCGTTAACAATATCGCCCAAATTCAAACTTTGCGACATCATCAATACACAAACCAGCGCAAATCCCATCGCCAATTCATATGATACGACTTGCGCTGCGGAACGCATCGCCCCCAAGAACGCATACTTTGAATTCGAAGCCCATCCGGCAATAATAATGCCGTAAATTCCCATCGAAGTCATTGCCAGAATGTACAGCAAACCCGCATTAATATCGGCCAAAACCAATTCAGGAGAAAAGGGGATAACCGCCCATGCCGCCAGTGCAGGCATGATCGCCAATACCGGTGCCAGTACAAACAAGAACTTGTTGGCGCCGGTAGGAATGACGATTTCCTTCATAATGGCTTTTACCGCATCCGCAATGGGTTGCCCCCATCCTCGCAGCCACGGAATGCCGAAGAAGGTTACTCGATTCGGTCCGACGCGGATTTGCATATAAGCGATGATTTTGCGCTCCGCAAAAGTCAAATAAGCGACGCCCAGCAGTAATGGAATAACGATGGCGAAAATGAACGTCATATTGGATGCGAATGCATATAACATTGCGCCCCACTCCGCTCCAAATAGCGTGATAAATTGTTGTTGAAAATACTCCATCAATTAACTCCAACCAGCTTCATTACAGTTTTTCCACAGCGATCTCGCCAAACATTGCCCCTAAACCGATTGTTTTAGGATGCGCGCTTGCAATACGTACACAATTGGCCGGCAAATTATCGTCTTGTGCCGCCTCCAATTGGACTTCGCCATTGCCCTGCTTGATTCTTACCCGTTCGCCGACAGCGATTCCCAAATTTTCCAACAATGCGGAATTCATCCAAGCCTTCGGTGGCATTGCATCGTGCGTCGCTTGCAGCGATTCGGCTCGCCGAACAATCGGGTCTGCCTGATAGATAGGAACTTCCCCGATCCGCTGCATGCCTTTTTGCTCGGTTATGCTGACGGAAGAATCAATGACCATGAAACCGTTATCCAGGAACTGCTTGATTCCCGCATCATCCGAAAAAATCTCTGCGCGCACTTGTTCCGGCGTTTCATAATCGAATTTTTCCAAACCAAGCAGATTAGCCAACACCCGCAATACCTTCCATGCAGGTCTAGCATCGCCTAACGGCGACACTACCCCGTTAAAGCTTTGCACCGTACCCTCGGTACTGACATACGTGCCGGATGTCTCCGTAAAAGGAGCAATCGGCAGCAACACATGAGCATATTGGCGGGCGTTGCCTTTATACGCGCTGAGCGACACTACAAATTCGCCAGATGACAATGTTTTCAACGCTTGTTGCGGATTATAGCTATCAAATTCAGGCTCTGTATTCAGCAAAATAAAAGCATTGCATTTTTCGTCGCCTGAATCGCCGTTAAATCCGAGCATCTGTGCAGCATTTAACCCGGACTGCTTCTCCCCCGCTTTCGCAGAAGTCGCCGATACTTCGACTTCCGGTATTGCACCTGCCAAATAAGCGCCTACGCTATTTGCCGCTTCACCCAGAACGCCGTAGCTTGCTCCGGCAATTTGCGCAATCAATCCGGCAAGTAAATTAATCCTGGAATAATCGGGATGATGCTGCGCCAGATTACCCAGATAAATCGCAGCCGGTTGATTTTCGGTCAAACTCACGGCAATGGCCATTCCATTCGCCGTATTCGAAACTTTTAGCGAATTGACCAGTTGCGTTATTTCAGGATTCTGACTCAATCCCTTAATTTCAACGATTGCTTTAAGTATTTCCGCTAACACCGTAGCCATCGCATCGGGCGCAACGATCGCCTTATAGGCAACTTTGGTTAATAAATCGTCATCGACCGGATTGATGATATTTAATTTCAAGCCATCCTTGACAGCCTGGCGCAACCGCTGGGCAATCAATGGATGATCTTTGCGCAAAGTGCTGCCGACGACGAGCACAAATTTCAATTGCGACATTTCAGCGATACTGGTTCCCAACCAAGGAATGCCTTTTAATTGCGTATCCGCACGGAAATCGGATTGGCGCAGACGATGATCGACATTGCCGCTCCCCATGCTGCGCAACAACTTCTGCAATAAATACAACTCTTCAGTGGTGCTATGCGCCGATCCAAGAGCGGCTATGCTTTTCGCACCATATTTTTGCTTAATCGATTGCAATGCACTGGCTGTATACTCAAGCGCTTCCTGCCATTCGCATTCGATCCACTCGCCATCGCGCTTGATCATCGGACGCGTCAATCGATCTTCGGAATTTAATCCTTCATACGAGAATCGATCCTTGTCCGATAGCCAGCACTCGTTGATGGCTTCATTTTCGCGCGGCAAAACGCGCATGACTCGATTTTGTTTGATTTGCACGACTAAATTGGAACCGAGTCCGCAATGCGGACTGATGGATTTTCTACGCGACAATTCCCATGTACGCGCTGAATAACGAAAAGGCTTACTAACCAATGCGCCCACAGGGCAAAGATCAATAACATTGCCCGATAATTCGGAATCAACAGTCTTGCCGACAAACGACAAAATTTCGGAGTGCTCTCCGCGACCGGCCATCCCAAGTTCCATGATACCGGCAATTTCCTGGCCGAAACGAACACAACGCGTGCAGTGAATGCACCGCGTCATATCCGTCGATATCAGCGGCCCTAAATTCTTATTGACGACGACACGCTTCGCTTCCATATAACGCGAACCGCTTGAACCATACCCAACGGCAAGATCCTGCAATTGGCATTCGCCGCCTTGATCGCAAATCGGACAATCCAGCGGATGGTTAATCAGCAAAAACTCCATTACCCCTTTCTGTGCCGTTACCGCCTGCTGGGAATGCGTGTAAACCTTCATTCCGTCCATGACCGGAGTTGCACAAGCCGGTAACGGCTTAGGCGCTTTTTCCACTTGCACCAAACACATGCGGCAGTTGGCGGCAATCGATAATTTTTTGTGATAGCAAAAATGAGGAATATAAACACCAATCTGCTTAGCGCCATCCATGATGGTGCTCCCTTTGGGAACAGATACTTGCTTACCGTCGATTTCTATATTGACCATCGTTAGGCTTATTTACTAATTTTTAATGAATATGTTCTGTTAGTCGATTCGTCAAACCATACATTTCTTATGTTCGATATGGTATGCAAACTCATCCCGGAAATGCTGAATCATCGCGCGTACCGGCATTGCTGCCGCATCGCCTAATGCGCAAATCGTTCTACCTTGTATGTTGTCGGCAATATTATCCAACAGATCGAGATCTTCGGGTCGTCCTTTGCCATGTTCGATACGGTGCACGATTCGATAAAGCCAGCCGGTTCCTTCGCGGCAAGGCGTGCATTGCCCGCAGGATTCTTCAAAATAAAAATAAGACAAGCGTTCCAACGCTCTCACCATGCACGTCGTTTCATCCATGATGATCACAGCCCCTGAACCCAGCATAGAACCCGCTTTTGCAATCGAATCGTAATCCATATCGGTCTGCATCATGATGTCGCCAGGCAACACCGGCATCGATGAACCGCCGGGAATGCAGCCTTTTAGCTTTCTGCCGCCGCGCATACCGCCCGCCATTTCCAATAATGTGGCAAATGGCGTTCCGAGCGGTATTTCATAATTTCCAGGCTTATTGACATGACCGGAAACAGAAAATAGTTTTGTTCCGCCATTGTTGGGTTTGCCGAGCTGAAGGTATTTTTCTCCGCCGTTTCGGACGATCCACGGAACAGAGGCAAACGTTTCCGTATTATTGATAGTCGTTGGTTTGCCGTAAAGCCCGAAATTTGCCGGAAAAGGCGGTTTGAAACGCGGCTGGCCTTTTTTTCCTTCGATCGATTCCAGCAATGCGGTCTCTTCGCCGCAAATATACGCGCCGTAACCATGGTGATTGTAGAGCTGAAAACTGAACGACGAGCCTAGAATATTTTGGCCGAGATAACCGGCTTTGCGCGCTTCTTCGACCGCTTCTTCCATGCGTTCGTAAGTTTCCCAAATTTCGCCATGAATATAATTGTAACCAGCCTTAACACCCATCGCGTAAGCGGCGATGATCATACCTTCGATCAGCAGATGCGGGTTATACCGCAAAATATCGCGATCTTTAAACGTACCCGGTTCACCTTCATCGGAATTACAAACAATATATTTGTCGCCTTCATACCCTTTGGGCATGAAGCTCCACTTTAATCCGGTTGGAAATCCCGCACCGCCGCGCCCCCGCAGCGCAGATTTTTTAACTTCTTCAATAATTTCTTCCGGCGCAATTTTCTTTGCCAGAATTTTTCTCAACGCGACGTAACCTTCCCGTTTCTCATAATTTTTTAACCGCCAATTATCGGGGTCGGATGGATCTACGCCGTTCATCAATGTCTGTGGATACTGGCTCATTTACTCAGATCCTCCAGTAACTTATCGACCATTTCATTCGACATAAAGCTGCACATGCGTCTATTGTTCACCAGCAATACCGGCGCATCGCCGCATGCTCCGAAACATTCGCCCTCTTTAAGCGTGAATTTCCCATCCGGCGTGGTTTGATTGAAATCGATGCCAAGTTTTTGCTTCAAATAAGCTGCCGTATCGTTGCTGCCGGATAACGCACAAGGCAAATTGGTGCAAACGGTTATTTTATATTTGCCGAGGGGCTCCAAGTTATACATGTTATAAAACGTAGCCACTTCGTACACCGCAATCGGCGGCATACCCAAGTATTCAGCAATAAAATTCATCGTTTCGTTAGCTAACCAGCCTTTCTCATCTTGCGCAATTGCGAGCGCCGACATGACTGCCGATTGCTTCTGATCCGCCGGATATTTAGCGATCTCTCGATCAATTCTTTTCAGGGATTCCGCGCTTAACATCGTTATCTATCTATCTCACCAAACACAATATCCTG
>SXJH01000105.1 GCA_005779435.1 Nitrosomonas sp.
TCTCGCCAGGTTGCAAGGATTGGTTCATTTATTCGCATCAATCGGCGGAATCCGGGCATCGTACGGTGCTTGAAGCGCTCGATGCGGCTCCCTTGCTGGCATTGGAGATGCGGCTGGGCGAAGGCAGCGGCGCCGCCGTTGCGCTGAATTTATTGCGCCTGGCTTGCCGGTTGCACAATGAGATGGCCACATTCGACGAAGCGCGCGTATCACCGAAGAATTGTGCGGAATAGATCATGATCACGCATATCGATCTGCTCCGGCACGGTGAAACCGAATACCATCAACGCTATTGCGGCAGTACCGATCATCCGTTGTCGCCGCAGGGTTGGGCGCAAATGTGGCGCGAGGCGGCGCAAGCCGGTTCGTCATGGCAGCGTATCGTTGCATCTCCATTGATTCGCTGTGCGGCATTTGCTCAAGCGCTGGGTCAATTGCATTCGATTCCGGTGACATACGATGCGCGTTTGCGGGAAATTCACTTTGGCGCTTGGGAAAATCAATCCGCAGCCGATTTGATGCATACGCAAGCGGAAGCGCTGGCTTGTTTCTGGCGCAACCCGGTGCGTTTCCCGCCGCCGCAAGGCGAACGCTTGTTCGATTTTCAATCGCGCGTTCTGGCGACGTGGAATGAAATTGTGACGCAATTTGCCGGTCAGTCGATTTTATTGATCACGCATGGCGGTGTCATCCGTGTCATTCGTTGCCATGTTCAACAACATCCGCTCGAGCGTTTGCTAGAACTGGAAGTGAAACATGCGGAAATGCATCGGATATCGATTTCATCGACGGCGGTGACGACGGATTCTCCGGCATTATGATGCAGCCGTTTCTGATCGCTTTGCAATTTCTCACCCGAATACCGGTTCGATTGGAAGCGGTTCCCGACAACAAAACAATCGGCTATTCCGTTGTTTGCTATCCGTTGGTTGGATTGATCGTCGGTGTTTTGCTGGGTGGATTCGCATGGCTTTTGAGCGACGCGCCGCCGCTTGTTGCCGCAGCATTGTTGGTTACGCTCTGGGTTTTCGTGACCGGCGGATTGCATTTGGACGGCTTGGCCGACAGTGCCGATGCGTGGGCTGGCGGCATGGGCAACCGGGATAAAACATTGGCGATTATGAAAGATCCGAATTGCGGTCCCGTCGGCGTGACATCGATTGTGTTGGTTCTATCGCTTAAATTGGCGGCGCTGCATGCCTTGCTGAGCGTGGACGATTGGATTGCCATGATGCTGGCGGCGGCTCTGGCCAGAGCCTTACTGCCGCTGCTATTCCTTACCACGCCATATGTCAGGGAAGGCGGTTTGGGCAGTGTCCTGGCGGGTAATTTGCCGCGCCGGGCTTGTTTTTTTAGCATTGTTGCGGTGCCGTTATGTATGTTGTTATTGCCCGATATTCGCTATTTTGCGCTGTTGCCGGTTGCGCTAGCGGTTTTCTTAGCATTGCGCAATCAAATGATGAAGCGCATCGGTGGAACCACGGGTGATACCGCCGGTGCGCTGGTAGAAATTGCCGAGACCGCTGCAGTGCTGGCAGCGGCTGTTATTATGAATTAGCCGGAAAAACTGCTCCTAAAAGCCGATGCCGAGGTAGCCGCCGGCAGTTAAGCCGTCGACATCAATGCCGTCTTTCTTGCCGCCGGTAATGTGGTAGCGCGCATCGACACCGGCATAGAAATCTTTCCATACACGGTATTCGGCACCGCCGCCAAATACAACGCCGGGGATGAAGAATGAAGCGGATTCGCCGGGTGGGCTAATGATGTGCATGCCGAAGCCTGCCGGGATCAACCATGGTCTGAAGCGAGAACCCTCCATAAACTTGATTTTAGGCGATGCATAGATCGACAATTGGCTGACCGTGACACTGTGCGGATTGGTCGCGCCGCCTACGAGTTGAGTCGGTATATTGGCAAGCGCATTGCCTTGAACATGGGAGCTGAATTGCTTGTATTCAAACATAAGTTCGGCAAGGACATTGGTTTTCGGCGCCAAGCCCCAGGCATTCCGGGTTAAATTCCAATCGAAACCGGCGCCGAAATACCAGGCGTTTTTATCGGGACGATCTTGCGCACCGGCAGGGACGACATCGCTGTGGAATACTAACCCGTCTCGATGCTGCGAGCTATGCGCAAAACCGCCGCGGAAAAATACCATATTGAGCTTGCTGCCCTCTTTTTCCGTTTCGGCGGAAATCTCACGCGCAACTTCGCGCACGGCTTCCCTTACGGTTTCTTTTTGTTGGATATGTTCGACTTGTTGGGTAACTTGGGTGGATTGGGTTCTGAGTTTTTCAAGCTCGCCTTTCATCGATTGCATGCTGTTTTGCATTGCTTGCATGCCACTTTGCATTTCCAGCAAGCGTGCTTCCAATTCTTTAATACGCTGAGCCGCCGCATCTTGTGCGGCAGCTTCTGTTGGAATAATTGCGCTTATAATAAGTGTGAAAATACATAGTGTTAGACGCATTTGATCAGAAAATTTCATCATTCAAATATCCTTTCGGTTTTAGTGAAATATGTTTTCCAAATGGCTTTTTCCATATTGGGCGCTCAGTATATAAACCGGCGTATCAATTATTTGTTAACA
>SXJH01000106.1 GCA_005779435.1 Nitrosomonas sp.
CCAGTTTCAGCGCTTCGTATAATTCGTTCGGTACGCTCGGTATGTTCCCAGCCTGAACCGTCCCTAACATCAGCATCCCCAGCAACG
Organism: Nitrosomonas sp.; assembly: GCA_005779435.1. Lineage (GTDB taxonomy): Bacteria > Pseudomonadota > Gammaproteobacteria > Burkholderiales > Nitrosomonadaceae > Nitrosomonas. Next base: position 88 of record SXJH01000106.1, read on the forward strand.
CTAAGAATACCAACCATGGCTTTCCTCTCATCTCTCCCTCCTTTGGGTTTCTATTTTTGGATTTATTATTATTCTCATAATCTACAATTGCTTTTGTATTTCACCAATCAAACTTACTTGCTCAGTACTGTTTGCTAATCGCGATGCCGATACAACTTCCACAAAAACAAAATTAATGCATCAGCTTAATAGCAGCAGCCAGTCGGCTTTTATACCGCGCAGCCTTATTTTTGTGAATAATGCCCTTACCGGCAATTGAATCGACAGTACTGGCCGCGCCACTGAACAAATCCTGAGCCGCCGCCTTATTTGACGATTCTATCGCCTTCCTTACCGATTTAACCGCAGTGCGCAACTTAGACCGCAAACTCACATTGTGCGCTCTTCGTTTGATAGCTTGCCTTGCCCTTTTCTTTGCCTGAGCACTATTAGCCATAATATTCCTTAATAAACTTTACGTGTAAAATCTGAGGATGATACTTACTTTTATGCGGCTTTGCAAGAATTGTGTGGCGTTACACAACGCAACCGGAAGACATCCTAAGAACACGTATTTATCTTGGCGATACGCGATCTGCCGCTGCCGCTTAAAATTATCTCTCGCCCATTGCCGGCAGGTGCGGGCGCTGCCGGGCACAATGTAATCGTACCGGCCTGAAACCCGCCACTCTTCAGCTTTGTCATTCCTTGCGGATCATAAGAAATATAGCTGCTCACACTGGAATTTCCGACAAAACTAAAACCCGATGACAAAGCTGGCATAACCGTAATAAGCTGCTCATCGGCATTGATACTGCCGCTATTATCCGTATCCGCGAAAACAATCCAGCCTTGATTCCAACCCCCGGTGCTTGCACAAGTCGTACCATCGGAACTCTTGCAAATCGCAACGCGAGAATTGCGTTTTATCGCCTCCGATCTCGCCAATGCCAGATGCGAAAACATGGTGTTGGCATAGCTGCTTAACTGGGTATTCGCCGTAAATTGACTGAACGACGGCACCCCGACCGCCAGCAAAATAGTGAGTACCGACATAGCCACCAACAACTCGATCAATGTCATGCCGCAGCAATCCGGAATCTTTCGAGCGACAAGGGGGATCATTTTCGGTTTAATCATTTTTCCTAATGCTGTAAATACCAATAAACCCTGGTTTTATAGTGAGGCAATAGCGTGAGAGGGTCCGGCGATTGCCCTTCGAGAGGCGAATCTTTACCAGCCCCGATGACTACCGGCAAAGTGATATTCTGTCCCGTAGTCGGATGCTTTACCGTTACCATGCCGGATACCGGCGATGGCGACAAACCGCCGCCAGCCACCGGCACAAATTTTGTCGCGCCGACAGCCCTGCCGTCCATATAACCTAAGTTATACACCCGCGCTTCCCCCAAATTGGATCCGCAACTATCTTTATCGGGCAAGACGGGCCTATGCGTACTGAAAGTAACAACCCCCAGTACTGCCACAGCGGATGTCACCACCTGCTCTCTATCATGTATGCTCCCTTCCTTACCAAAAGGCATATACCAGCCTTTCTTATCATTCAATTGCTTTTCGGTCGGCACTACGGTGCTATCCGGATCTATCGCCAATAAAGATGTCATACATGCGAGCGCCTGCGATTGGCAATTAGCCGTTTCCGACGACCACCAGGCGGCATCGGATGCCTTGTCCTTGATCATAAAAAACGCATTGTCAACGCTGATCGTGGTTGCATGACTCAGCAAAGGATGTTCGCGATCGCCAGATCCTATCAGTATCACATTATAATCCGGCGCAACGACCACTTCCGGAGCAAACAAAAACTTCCGGTTGGCAACGCCGCCGGGGCAATCGGTTGTACTGCATCCGAGCGATGCGATTTTCGTAATCGTCCACCCGGATGGCGGCGCAGAGCCTATCGTGATACGGTAAACATTTCCACCGGTATCGGCTGCATAAGCGTAATCGGCCAATCCGGTCAGTATATTGCGCACAACCGTGACATCGCCCGCCACGCTGCGATCCGTTGGCAGCGAAGCAAGCACCGCGCCGCTATTGGCATCCAATACAAAAATCCTATTTCCCTTGGGGGCGGTGCACGTATTCAAATCATTGCCGTTTTGCCCGTCTTCGCAAGTATCGTATCCTCCCCCGAAAATAAGCAGCGGCAGCGGTGTTGCTCCGGAGACATAGCCCGCCGCTTTAAAACTCATCGCAGCCGACCAAGTTTGCCCGATGTCAGCCAATTCCACCGAAGTACAGCCGACATCGTCGGTTAAATTCGGACAACCCTGACGCCATTTCAAACTCGGCGACTCGGGCGCACTGGCATCGAACGCATAAATCATCCGCCCGCCACGCCGCTGTGTCGCATATATCCAGGAGGTAGCCCCGTCTCTATAGGCCGTGATGCGCCCATCGAAAAAATAAGGTTTTGCGGTTGCATCCCCCACGCTGGGCAGCGTGATCGCAGGGCTGTTGTCGTAAAGACGCTTGAGTTTCCCGTAATGTTCGGGAGCAATGAATGACCATAATTCGCTGCCTGGCGCATGCGCTCCGATGTTAGTCGATTGATTACCGTTAATGGCGCGCAGCATGCCGTCTCCCGCACCGTAAAATACGACCACGCCGATACTCCCGCCATAATCAACGGCGACCGGTCGCGAATGTATGATATCCGCATGCGCCGATGGCCTCATCTCGCCGGAATTGCCGTTGATATTTTCGTCCTTGAGATCCATGCCGCGCACCCAGTTGATCACATTGGCACGCTCAGTGCTATTGGCGGCATTCAATAGCGCAGCCGTTATTGCAGCATTGTCCGCATCGAAATTTGTGAGGCCTGCGCAACCGCTCGGATCGCAGGTTTTTACGATACGGGACGAAGGATTGGCGCTGCGCAACAAATGCCCTGCCGCGCCCTTCTCCACGATATCGCCGTCCGGGGTATTGGATTGCTCAGAACCTGCAACTGCCGCACATAATCCTTGGGGAGAAAAAGACCAATAGGTATCCATATTCGCCGTACTGGGCGTCCAGAAACTTCTGGCGCATTGCGTGACGAATCCGGTATTTTTATTGATCGCCGCTACGCCATCGGCGTCGGCCAGATAGAGTTCTATTTTATTGCCCGCCAAGCTCGCCTTCAATTGATATTGCTTAAGATTCCCTGTCCATCGCGGACTGGCGTTCGCATCGGGGCGAAACATTCCAACAAAAACCTGATTCAAATAAGTATCTTGCGTATTGACACCGACCGGCAAGCTCACTGAGGAAAACACACTATTGACCGCCTGTATCTCAGAAAAAATTTGTTTGAGCGCGTTGGTAATCTGAACGCCATGATCGACCGAGGAATTCACCGAAAAATATTTCCCTTTCCCCTGCGTTGCCATGCTTTTCAAAAGCGCGGTGAAACCGGGGCCTTGACCTGTCGGAATAGGATCGACATCAACGGTATACGTGGTTATCTTAGGATAGCTGGACGCCATAAACCGCGCCCATTCGTCTCCCGCCCCGGATTGCGAACCGCTGGGGGAAAGCGCAATCTCGGTTACCTTTCCTCCCGCAGCAGCCAGTTTGCTGTTAGCCAACGACGTATCCGAACTATTGTCCTGCACCGGGCCGTTACTGATATAGATAATAAAATTCTTCTGGCATCCCGAGGTTACTGGACTCTCATATCCCGTATCGCTTGCCGAAGTAAAAGCATTGCCGCTATGCGCATAAACCGCTTTGGATGCCGAAGTGCCGTATGTATTCCCAGTAAAATCCCGCTTGTTTTTGTTATGTCCTGCATACGCATTCTGTCCCGCAAAATAATAGTATGCTTCCGCCATGGTTAAACCCAGCTTGCCGTTATTCGATTTATCCCCCAGCACATTCAGACTATTAACCAAATTCTGATAGAGCGGCTTGGTATCGGCATCCATCAAACGCACCGCAGCGCGCACATAGCCGCCATCCGGATTGCCGTTCCCCGATCCCGTTTCGCTAAACATCATCAGTCCTACCCTGAACTTACCGACATCCAATCCATTCAATACTGAGGATAGCGCGGCTATCTCATTGACAAACGCATTATTCCAGTTCGCCGTATTATCCAAAACAATCAGCACATTAGGGATATCTGCAGCGCTCACGGGAGCGACTCCGGTGAATAAATCGATATCGTCTGCCGCAGAAGTTCGGCTAAATACCATCAAAACGATAGCAACCAGTAAGCAGCCTTTTAATGATGATCGCATTGCCCCCTCCACTTTGGATTTTTTATGAATAACATGCCGATAATAAATACTCACTGATCGTTAATTGTTTGCCAATGCCTTGTCGGGCTACTGCCGATGCGCCGGTTGCCTGACTATAGGCCGTCGCTTCGATCTCCCATAACGTCATGTAATAGGGCAGATTGGCTACATTGCCAAGCTCGCCGCTTAGACTTACAGGGGCAGCCGGAATCAGCGTAGCCTTCAGACATGTCGGAGCCTTAATGCTGACGACATAATCGATCGTATTATCTCGATCGATATCGATGTCTACAGTTGCGGGATAGTTTGCCGAATCGATTGCGGCAAAATTGATATTGATCGTTTGTTCAATGGCTATCCTTGCCGCAGCAATCGCTTCATTGCGAAACTGCATGTTTCCGGCCGCCTTGAGATTTCCTCCGCTCAACGAAAAAGCGGATAGCATCATCATTGTGATAGCGACCAGCATAATCAATCCGACCACCAAGGTGGCGCCATTTTGCTTTGAAAAATCACGTCCATGCTTCATGGTTTTTCTCTCCTACCCGCCTGATTGACCAAATGGACATAGCCGGTATATACATGACGCGTAAAACCATCGTTAAAAGGCCCCAGCGTAATCGACCCCAGCCGATAGGTTTTATTGTCGGTATATCCGGAAGAAGCTTCGAGGTTGCGCGCCAGCACATGCACTTGCACCGCCACCACATTGGCCCAATCCAGTGCCGCACACAACGCGCAATCGTCAAATACATCCGCGACGCCGTCGTCATCCAGATCCCGTCCGTATTCAAACTTAACGCTTTGCACACCTTCGATCACAGGCTGCGCCGATTGCATAATGACATCGCCGCCGCTCTTGTCGAAGTCGGCGCGCATAAAGGTGGGAATGCCGTCTCCCGCAGCGACCGAATAATTTCGCACATAAAACATGGACACGCGCAATTTGCGCCGATCGGCAACCGTTGTGCAATTCTTTTTATATACTGTCATACCGGGTGTACCCAACACCGGCGTATCTTCGGCGCTCGCAACATAATTGGCATGACCGGTATCCCCGCACATCTGGTTTTGCAGATACAACTTAGCTTCGTCGTAATCTTCACAACCCACTGCGCCGGCGACACAGGTCGAGGCGTAGCGGATCACCAGCACATCGGAATCCGGCTGCGGGTTGGTCACAATGCCTGAACACTCGACCGGCAAAGCATTTCCTGCCGCGTAACCTTGCACCGGAATGAGAAACATATCGCTTATATAGCCAGCATCCCACGTAGAAAATGCAACGCATGGATTGGGCACCTCCACAGGCGGAGATATCGATGGCGAAGACGGCATATGCGTATCCCAGAAACCGGCATGCCACAATTCATGCTGCAAAAGTTGCATGACAAACCGGCCGTTTTCAATTTGCCGGTTCATTTTTGCCAATTCCGCATTGCTCCTGGTTAAGTCGACATAAAGGGCAAGCACGCCTGCCCTAACCAGCAATCCCAATGTTATCGAGACCATCAATTCGATCAACGAAAACCCGCCTTGACATCTATTTCGGCAAACCATTCCGCTCACACCGAGTTTTGGGAGGCGATTGTTCATGGCGACGCCAAATCGGCAACGCGCACCATCGTACTGACTGCACGGCGGCATAAATCGTCAACGCATTTTGTTCCCGCCAAACCGTTGTACAATCCCGCCCCGCACTCGGCAGCCGGTGCCGAAACTGGCGTCAATCCCTGCCAAACCACTGTAATCATAAACTGATCGCCGGTTCCAATATCTTCGATGCACCCGCGCGCTCCTATCATTGCACCAACATTGGCGGATGCCGATTGTTCGCTGGCGCCTTTCAATGCATTGCTCCACTGACAAGCATCGTAGCTCTGCCCGGCACCGGCACAGTTGCCGGGTTGATCGTCCCCCGTGCCCAACGGGCCTCCCGTCGTGGTAACGTAGGCTATCGCATTCTCTCGATTCGCAGATAACCTGTTTGACATGTCTTCGAGCAGGATCAACGCTTGCGTGCGTTGATAAGACTCAAGCTCGGAGGCCTGCAATCGCATTTGCAAACCGGCCAACCCCAACAATCCGACCGCCAGAACGACCATGGTCACAAGAACCTCGATCAGCGATACGCCTCGCACCGCAAACATGGCATGAGAATTACCCGATGCAATCATTGTCAATCACCACTTATCCGCAGGCGTTTTAACGCCTTCGCTATTGATGGTAAGGTTTCCATCGCTCGCCTGTGCGCCGCTTGGCGTAAAAGTGAGTGTATAAGCCGGAACAACCCCGGCCCCTACGGCAATTGAATAGCTATACTTTTTACCGACATCCGATGGCAACGCATAGCCGCTCGCCTCCAAAACTTCCTTGCTGGCATAACTTCGATTAGCCAAAAGAAATTGTTGCTGCCGATTGGCAATATTCATCATTTCGGATTGAGCTGCTGCACGATTCGCTCTGATCATGTATTGTGTATAAGCTGGATAAGCGACTGCCGCCAGAATACCGACAATAGCCACTGTGATCATTAATTCAATCAATGTAAACCCGTACTGACTTGTTGAAACTCGCACTATTTTCATCTAGTAAAATCCTAAGAAACTCACGAATGGTTGCACCATGGGGTTTCTGGGTTAACGGCCATACGATCCATTAACTTTAGTGCGGCGATGCAATTTTGCTTACTTTTTATCGATCCTTGATTGTTAACTGACTGAATCAATACGTTATTAGATACGATCTAACATGAAATCAGATGTCATCGTGGTGGGTGCCGGAATAATCGGGCTTGCAACCGCTGCGCGGCTGCTCGCGCAAGGTGCGGCAGTCACCTTGCTGGAGCGCAGTTTAATCGGACATGAATCGTCATGGGCGGGGGGCGGCATTCTGTCGCCGCTCCATCCGTGGAACTACGCCGATGAAGTAACGCGCTTAACCGACTATAGCGCACTGCTGTTTCCTTCGTGGACTGCGGATTTACGCGACCAATCAGGAATCGATCCCGAATACGAAAAATCGGGACTATTGATGCTGCCGCCCTATGATGCGGCTGCCGCCCGGCGCTGGTGCTCAAAGCGAAATATTGAAATTGAACAGCGCTCAATCCCTGACGATTTGTTTGAAAACAACGCGGAACGATCTGAGCAAGCGCTATTTTTCCCCGGCATTGCGCAAGTGCGCAACCCCAGGCTACTTCGTGCATTGAGCGCACATGTGACGCAACTGGGCGGAAGAATTGTAGAACACTGCACCGTTACCGGCCTCAAGATTGCACACCGTCAAGTGCAATCCATTGCATCGACCGGCGGCGACTTCTCAGCCGACGATTACGTTGTCAGCGCAGGCGCTTGGAGCAACAGCATTTTAGGGAGTCATGCAGCCAGCCTGGATATCAAACCGGTGAAAGGGCAAATGCTGCTATTTAAGTACGATTCGCCCCCGATTCGCACCATACTCGTCCAAAACGATTTATACCTGATTCCGCGCCGGGACGGCTATTTGCTGGTGGGCAGCACATTGGAGGATACCGGCTTCGACAAGCAACCGACTCAATCGGCGCACGATCACTTACTCGCACACGCACGCGCCATTCTGCCTTCGCTTAGTAACAAATCCGTTATTCGGCACTGGGCGGGATTGCGTCCCGCTTCGCCGAATAACATACCGACGATCGGACGACATCCGGAGGTTCGAAATCTTTTCATCAACAGCGGGCACTTCCGCTACGGCGTCACCATGGCTCCCG
>SXJH01000107.1 GCA_005779435.1 Nitrosomonas sp.
CCGGACGGCAAGCCGCGCGGCTTTATTCGGTCGCATGCCTTGGAGGAGCTGTGGTTTCATACCGGCACCGCCTGTAACCTGGCATGTCCGTTCTGCCTGGAGGGTTCCAAGCCCGGCGACGGCCGTTTGGATTTGCTGCGCTTTGACGATGCCATGCCTTTTATTGGCGAGGCATTGACGCTCGGCGTCAAGCAGTTTTCGTTTACCGGTGGCGAGCCTTTTGTTAATCAGGACTTGATTCGAATTTTGGACGATGCGCTGCAGTACCGTCCCTGCATGGTGCTGACCAATGGCACCGAGCCGTTGCTAAAACGGTTGCCGCAATTGGAGTCGCTGCGCAAACGGCCTCATGCCGTGCATTTTCGCGTCAGTCTGGATCATTTTATGGCGGATGTGCATGACCGGGGGAGGGGTGAAGGCATGTTTGCATTGGCGTTGCAAGGATTGCGCGCGCTGCATGATATGGGTTTTCGCGTTTCCGTGGCCAATCGGGCGATTGCCGATATACCTGCGCATCGGGTAGCCAGCGGTTTTGCAGCGGCTTTTCGCGAAGCCGGATTGCCGCAAACAATCCCGCGCATTGAGTTTCCGGAGTTTTATCCGCCCGGTATCGTCGCTACCGCACCGCAAATTACGCAAAGTTGCATGATGGATTATCAAACCGAAACCACGCGCCGGGAATTTATGTGCGCATTCAGCCGCATGGTGGTGAAAAGCAATGACGAATGCAAGGTTTACGCGTGCACCTTGGTCGACGACGATGCCGATTACGCGCTTGGGAGCACATTGACCGAAAGCTTGCAGCAACCGGTCAGCATGAAGCACCACCGCTGCTACAGTTGTTTCCGCTACGGCGCTTCGTGCAGCGAAATGAAGCGATAGCCATGAAACGGCGCTGGTGGGTATTGATTCTGGCCAGCGTGCTCATCGGGTTGTTCTTTGCATTCGATTTGGGACGTTTTTTTACGCTGGAAACGCTCAAACATCAGCATCAAGCATTGCAGCAAGCGTATGCCGCCGATCCGCTGCGGATTGTCGGTCTTTATGCCGCAGCATATATCGCAATGGCCGCGCTGTCGCTACCCGGCGCAACCATTATGACGCTGGCCGGCGGGGCGATGTTCGGCTTGTGGGTCGGAGTTCCGCTGGTGTTGCTATCGGCTACCGTCGGTGCCACCCTGGCTTTCTGGATGGCGCGTTATGTGTTGCGCGATGCCGTGCAGCGCCGTTTCGGCGAGCGCTTGGAAGCCGTCAACCGAGGACTTGAGCGCGACGGTGCGTTTTATTTGTTTTCGCTGCGCCTGGTTCCTGTTTTTCCATTCTTCTTGATCAATGTGTTGATGGGGCTGACCAACCTGCGCAGCAGCACGTATTTCTGGGTCAGTTTGGCGGGCATGTTCGCCGGAACGGCGGTATATGTGAATGCAGGTACGCAGTTGGCTGCGATTACGCATCCCGCCGAAGCGATGTCACCCGCATTGATCGCATCGTTTACGGTATTGGCGCTGTTTCCGTGGTTGGCGCGCTGGGGAATCGCGCGGATTAAAATGCGGCGCTTGTACGCGCGTTGGCCTAAACCGGCATATTTCGACCGCAACTTGATTGTGATCGGCGCCGGTGCCGCCGGGCTGGTCAGCGCATATATCGCCGCCACCACGCGCGCCAAAGTGACGCTGATCGAAAGCCATAAAATGGGCGGAGACTGTTTGAATTACGGTTGCGTGCCGTCCAAGGCGCTGATTCGCAGCGCCGGTTTTGTGCAGCAAACTAAAAACGCGGCATCGCTCGGCATCCGGCAAGCGCATGCTGACTACGATTTTGCCGACGTGATGGCGCGCGTGCGGCGTGTGGTCAAAGCTGTGGAGCCGCACGATTCGGTCGAGCGTTACACGCAATTGGGCGTCGAGGTGGTGCAGGGCAAGGCGACTATCACTTCGCCGTGGTCGGTGGAGGTTAATGGACAAGCATTGACCACGTGCGCCATCGTCATCGCCACCGGTGCGCAGCCCATCGTGCCGCCAATTCCCGGATTGGAGACGGTGCGCTATTACACTTCCGACACCATCTGGAATTTGACCGAGCGGCCGCAGCGATTGATTGTCTTGGGCGGCGGGCCGATCGGTTGCGAATTGGCGCAAGCGTTTGTCCGTTTGGATTGCCAGGTGACGATGGTAGTGCGCGGCGATTGCTTGCCGCGCGAAGATGCGGATGCGGTCGCGTCGGTCAAAGCCGCTTTGCAAGCCGATGGCATAACATTATTGACGTACACCGAAACCGTACGCTGCGAAACTGACGGCGATGCGCAATTTTTAACGGTGCGCAACCAAGCTGGTGACGAAATCAAATTGCCGTTCGATGCATTGTTATGCGCTGTAGGCCGGATTGCGCGCACCGAAGGTTTCGGACTGGAAGAACTCGGCATTCCGGTATCGATGCAGCGCACCGTCGAAACCGATGCCTGGCTGCGAACCGTTTATCCGAATATCTACGTCTGCGGCGATGCCGCCGGGCCATATCAATTCACGCATACGGCAGCGCATCAGGCGTGGTATGCGACCGTCAATGCGCTGTTTGGCAGCGTGAAGCGCTTCAAAGCGGATTATGCGGCGATTCCGTGGGCGACGTTTACCGACCCGGAAGTCGCTCGAGTTGGTTTGTCGGAAAATGAAGCCAAGGCGCGCAATATCGCCTATGAGGTGACGCGCTTTGAGCTTAAGGATTTGGATCGGGCTATCGCCGACGAAGCCGTGCATGGTTTTGTTAAAGTGTTGACCGTGCCGGGCAAGGATCGTATTTTGGGCGTTTGCATTGTCGGTGCGCACGCCAGCGATTTACTGGCGGAATTTGTGTTGGCGATGAAGCATGGCTTAGGGTTGAATAAAATTCTGGGCACTATCCATGCCTATCCGACTTGGCCGGAAGCCAACAAATATGCCGCCGGGGAATGGAAGCGCGCACATGCGCCGCAGCGGTTGCTGCATTGGGCGGAGAAATTCCACGCTTATCGTCGCGGAAAATCTCATCGGGCGATCAAGTAGCCGGCTGAAATACGTCCGCAATGGTTTTTTGAATGGCTTCGGCTGCTTCGCGCGGATTGGCGGCATTGCGTATCGGTCTGCCGACCACGATGTAATCGGCGCCGTTCAGGAAGGCCTGTTTGACATCGACCACGCGTTTCTGATCGTCGGTTAATCTATTATCGACGGGGCGTATGCCCGGGGAGACCACCAAAAATTGATCGCCCAAGCCTTCCCGTAGCCGGGGCACTTCCAGTCCGGACGAAATCACGCCGTCGCAACCGAGTTCGATAGCGCGCCTTGCGCGCGATAGCACCAAATCTTCAACGTTACAGGCAAAACCCAAATCCCTGGCATCGTCTTGCGACAAGCTGGTCAGCACGGTGACTACCAGGATTTTGAGAGAACCTTTTTCTTCGGCAACTGCGCGCAGCATGTCGTCGTTGACCGGATGCACGGTTGCAAACGATGCGCCGATGTCTTTAAGGCGGCTCACGGCGCGGCGTACGGTTTCGGCAACGTCAAAAAATTTCAAATCGACGAAAACTTTCTTATCCCGCTTGATCAGCCAATCGACAAGCTCGAAGTAATTGCCGTCCATGAACAGTTCAAGCCCCACTTTGTAAAAACACACCGAATCGCCGAGCGATTCAACCAGTGCTTTGGCTTCCGCTGCGGTTGGCACGTCGAGCGCGAAAATAAGGCGTTCGCGTAAGGGGATATTCTTAGAGGAAAGGTGAGTATGGTTTTGCATTGTTATTTGTTTTTAAAATGAATCGGATATACCGCTGCCATCGGCTCGCTAGAGTGAACCGATGGCAGCGATATATTATATGAGATTGATGCGGCGCCGATTCGGATAAATCGCGTGAGCGGATTTTAGGGTGCTACACCGACATCGGGAGAAGGGTGTAATGGAGGGCGATGTCCGATTTATTCAGGACGCCAGTACTTGAGAAATATTTTCGGTTATTTTGTCCGGATGAAACGGTTTGATGATATAGCCGTTGGCGCCTGCTTTGGTTGCTCGAATAAACAATTCGCGGCTGGCCATGGCGGTAACCATTACAACTTTAATAGCGGCATTCTGGCTGCGAATGATTTTTAACGCATCGAGACCGTTCATCACCGGCATTTCGAAATCCAAGCATACAATATCGGGTTTATGCAAAGCGACGAGTTCGGCGGCTTGCTTGCCGTCGTGCGCTTCCCCGACGACTTCTATTCCCATGTGCGACAAAATCGCCTTTAACAGTTTTCGCAGCGTCAAACTGTCATCGGCAATCACTGCCGTGGCGCGGTAAGGCTTTTCCTCGAAAGGATTTTGTTTTTTTTCGGCAACCAGCAACAGCCGCTGCGCATGTTCCGTTTTTTTCAATACCGCAAGAATTTGTTCTTGCGAAAACGGTTTGCGAATAAACCCGGAGCTGCCCGCTTCGACTGCGAGAACCTCCAGTTCAGGGTCTTCGTTGCCGGTGATCATGATGACGGCGATGTTCGGGTGAGTTGCATGAACTTCCTTGAGTAACGATAGGCCGTCCGCGCCCGGCAGATTGTAATCGAGGCAGATGATATGAGGCGACAGTTTGTCGATGACGGGAAGCAGCTTTGTGCCGTCCGCTAAATCCCCTACAACGTCATAGTCGGCGCTTTTCATGAGCGTGCGCAATACGTTGCGCATGCAAACAGAATCGTCAACAATTAAAATCCGTAGTTTGTTTTGTGTTTGTGACATAAGCCATAATTCCTTTTGTATTTATCTTGGGCCAGCTACGGCCTTACAGCCAGTTACGACATGAACCGAAGAGTCTGTAGAGGGAAAATTCTTTTTTTTGCGGGAGATATTTCTTACGCTGTTGTTTTGAGTTAAGCGCGTCTTGTGTAAAACCAGGTTCCGTTAAATTTCGGTATCGCGGGGAATTTGACGGGATTTGCTTTTATTTGAAACCGCATTACCTATTCATACTTTCAATCAATCGATCCATGAGCGAGCCAGTGTGCGCACTCGGCGCCTAATTCGTCGATTGTGCGCGTTTCATAGGTTGAGATTTCCTCTGGAGTGAGCGTATCCTTCCAGCGGCCATTTGTGCCTTTATTGATGAAGGTTTGGGCGCCGCCATTCCAGAGCATGCCCTCCAGAGGCACGGTTTTGGTTGCATTCTTTTTCATCCAATCGAAAGAACAGTATTCCAGGATATAAGGCCAGCGGGCTTCGTCAATCGGGATGTCGAGAAAATGAGCGATGCGACGCATTTCCGCAGGCATATCGCGCTTGAGATCGTTGAAATGCACCAGCAATAAATTCGGTAATTTGCGAATTTGCCACCAGGAACGGACATTTTCCCAGAACGGCCAGAAAGGATAACCGTCTTTATCCATCCAGTCGTGCCAATATTGGCGAATGTCATGCGGCGGCGGAAGCAGAGGGGGACCAATCCGGCCGGGTGTGTCGTTCAGCGTCGTATAAAATTTATCGTTGGCATTTGCATGGTGGTTATACATGCTCCAAAGCACATCGCGCCCATCGCGGCCGATATAAATATATTTAGCCTGCGGCGAATAAACCAGTGCATCGACGGGGAGGTGGGTTTTGAGAATTCTGCGGTGCGTTTGCGCTTCAACAAAGGCCAGTTTCTCTGTTTTTGGCGGTACGCGTAAATCAAGCCACGGCGACATTTCGGCAACGGCGAGATTAGGGACGCCGTTAAACAATAATTGCACGACGATTTGTTGTGTCCAGGTTGTTCCCGATTTGGCGTAGGTGGCGATGACGATATCGTCGTTGCGAAACTGGAAATCATTCCAGATCGTGGAGTCGAAGTGATGGTTATTTAACTATATGATTTTTATTGTGTATTTTGGTTGCTGGTGCGCTTTGTGTTCCTGTGAATTGTTTTTATCGGTTACTGTTGTTATGGATTATATCGAATCTCATGACGGTGAATTTGTAAAAAAATCTTTGTAAATAGCGGGAAATATGCTATTTATTACTCAATTCTTTAAGAATCTAAGGCGATAGAATGGGTGCCACGAAGAAGTTTTATGAA
>SXJH01000108.1 GCA_005779435.1 Nitrosomonas sp.
AAATCTGGTCGAACGTTTCTTTCGCGACATTACTGAAGAGCAGATTCGCCGAGGCGTGTTCCGAAGCGTTGCTGAACTTGAAGAGGCAATCAATCAGTATCTTGAGCATCGAAATGCCAATCCAAAACCGTATCATTGGACAGCCACTCCGGAGCAGGTTCTGCAAAAAGTAAATAAAGCTAAAGATATGTTGCGGACGTTACATTAGCAGGTCGTCGAAAAACTATCTGCGTTGCCGCTGCGGTGTTAAAAACAGGCTCAAAATGTTCATTTATTATGCATAAACTACGCTTTTTCGCCTGTTTTTGCCTTGCATCGGCTGCCTCGAAAACGTTTTTTAACGACCTGTTAGTTGTTTGTAAAGACGGAATGAAAACGGTATCAAGAATCATTATCTTTTATAATCAACAATTTGCTATTGTATTTGTATGCCGTTGTTCTTATAATGCCGATTGCTGCATGAAATATCGTGTTGCCCCTGCTTCCACCCGATCGGTGCGGCTTTGGGCAATCAAAAAACTACGGATATAGCACACTGTGCAACCCAATACATAGAGAGGTAACGATTATGAAAGGCAATCCCAAAATCATCGATATTTTAAATAGACTTCTGGCCGATGAACTGACCGCAATGGATCAATACTTCGCGCATTCGCGCATGTACGAGGATTGGGGTTTCAATAAGTTGTTTGAACGGATCGATCATGAGATGAACGACGAAAAGCAGCATGCGGATCTTCTGATCAAACGGATTTTGTTTTTGGAGGGCGTGCCGGTGGTTGGCAATCGAAGCGCACTCAAAATCGGTAATAACGTGCCGGAAATGCTGCAAAACGATTTGGCGCTGGAGCGCTCCGTAATTGCTTCATTGCGCGATGCCATTGCCGTTTGCGAACAAGAGCGGGATTATCAAACCCGGGAAGTTCTCGAAGCGATGCTGGCGGAAACGGAAGAAGATCACGCGTACTGGCTGGAAAAACAGTTGGGACTCATCGACAAGATCGGGTTGCAGAACTACTTACAGTCGCAGATGTGACCGTTGGTGCGATTTTCGCAGCCGGGAACTGCGGAAATTTTTTCCAAAGTCCAAAGTCCAAAGTCCAAAGTCGATAGCTTGATATCTTCCGCATGATTTTCAATCCATGAAATCGCCGATTTCTTGGTATTGAGTTTTTGCGCAATCTGCTTTGCGCCAGTCCGGGAGCTTCTCGTGCCTAGCGAAGCAGTACGCCGATTTTGGAAGCTTGGTGGTTTTTATCAAAACATTGAATGCAGCATCGGCGGTTTATGCGCTAACGTCCTATAATTATTGTGCATACAATAATTCAAATGAAAATTACCTATGACCAAGCGAAAGATATTGCCAATATCGATAAGCATGGTGTATTGCTCAATGAAGCAAGTGAGATTGAGTGGGATATGCAATGGTATCGAGCGTGCGGACTCCAGTCTGAGGCAAAGTGCTAACCCCAAGTTACAAGACAGATATTATCGGACGGAAATAGATGTTCTTTGTAAGTTTCACTTATTGACCGACCGGTAAAGTCAGTACCGGCGGTGTTACAGAGATAGCACTGGCTTGCAAAGCAAATATCTGATTCAGAAGAGAGAATGTACCTTTAGACTCTAAATCAGCATCATCAATAAAAAACCAGTAATCACGGTAGTGCACTGCAACGGCAGCCCGCTGTGGCCGCGTTGATTGTGATTTGACCTTTAGCGAGAAACCATGTGGTTTTTTCTCATTTGGTAAGTGTAAAAATTCGTATAAGCTACTGGTGATTCTGATGCCTTCTTGATCATGTTGTCTTGGTACTTCAACACCTTGTGAGAGAAAAGACATT
The DNA here is from genome assembly GCA_005779435.1 of Nitrosomonas sp. Lineage (GTDB taxonomy): Bacteria > Pseudomonadota > Gammaproteobacteria > Burkholderiales > Nitrosomonadaceae > Nitrosomonas. The sequence goes on from SXJH01000108.1 coordinate 1,845, forward strand.
ATGCCTAACAAAGAACGAGGTCGTAGGTATATGGTGTCTTGGACGGGTGCCTTTTCTTTTTGGACGGAAGGATATGCTAACCGATAATAATTTTGATTAGGTTGAAGCTCGAGCAGGCTAACAAGGTCCTGTGCTTCTGAAGTTTCTAAAACATGTGCAAAGAAATGCACATAATACTGTTGTGTCTCGCTATCTGGCTTAGATTCCATTAAAAGATCAACGCCGTTTTGAGCATCGAGTTTACCCAGTAATTTGACTATGTAGGTAAATTTCCGAAACTCGTGGCTTGGAACAGAATCTGGATGAGGAGGGCCGCTAATATTGTGGATCTCGTTAATTTCCTTTAGGCTTAGAGAGAACAAGCGTTCAATATCCCAACCTGAGTGATAAAGTAAAACCAATCTTTCCAAAGTAAGTGGCGACATCAAGCGGCGGATGAAATCCTCACCCTGCAACGGAGTGTAAACCAAAGTGGGTTGTGTAGAATAGCCTAAATTTCCGGTGATACCGAACATCGGCCCGATACTTGGCAAGGGAACTCTTCCACCTTGGATGCTGGATTGAAACGAAGATTGTGCTGTAATGCTGCTGACTTCTATAAACGCCGTAGAATCCATGTAACGGAGCCGAACCAAATTCAGTAATAATTGCTCGTCATTGGTAATTTGAAGAGCGGCATTATAATTGACTCGTTCTCCTGTTAAGACCGCTGACCCGAATGAAGTACAACCGACCAAAGTAATAAGGGCACTGTACACAATAAACCTAGTGCTAGCCTTTTTAATTTGATCCATCTTTCTTCTCCTTGTAAAGCTTGATAAGCAAAAAATTACTAAAATTTGGGTTTGCTTTTTTTCTTTTGCGATTGGATGCCAGCTCTATTGAAGCCTGCTCTTTATCATGTCGGTCATATTTAAATGCAATTCGTCTTCAAATAGTTCTCGAAATAGCTCTCAAACTTTGGTTTTTCCTGATGCCAATGCCGCCGTTTTTTCGTCTGTGATAACATAAAATGGTGTCATGCCTATAACAGAGAATCAAGCCTAGATCCCCGTACAATCTGCAATGATAAAAGCAATGCGTATCCACGCTCACAGCTATCACAACCCCTTAACCAGCACCTTCGATCGTCTCTGATAGTTATATAACCCCTTTTTCGCTTTCGGTAATTCCGCCGGTGTGACTTCGTTGAAGCCGTGTTCGATGAACCAGTGCGTGGCGTGCGTGGTGAGGACGAACAGTTTGCGGATGCCCATTGCGGTGGCTTGGTTTTCGATGTATTTGAGCAGGCGGTTGCCGTGGCCGTGGTCGCGGTAGTCGGGGTGGATGGCCAGGCAGGCGAGTTCGCAGGCGTTTTCTTCCGGGAACGGGTACAGCGCGGCGCAGCCGAGGATGACGCCGTCGTGTTCGAATACGGCGAAGCGGTCGATTTCGATTTCCAGCAGTTCGCGGCCTCTGCGCACCAGGATGCCTTCGGCTTCGAGCGGTTCGATCAGTTGCAGGATGCCGCCGACATCTTCGATTTTGGCTTTGCGCAGCGCTTGCAGCGTTTCCTGCGTGATCATGGTGCCGATACCGTTGTGCGTGAATAATTCTTGCAGTATGACGCCGTCGGTTTGCCGGTTGATCAAATGGGCGCGCGCCACGCCCAATTCGCAGGCGCGGGTGGCGCTTTGCAGCGAGAGCCGGGTGTTGTCCGGTATTGCGGGTTTGGTTTTGTTGTTTTTCAATAGCGCTTTGCTTTCCGCGACGGTGAGTTCGCGCGGGAATGCGATCGATTCGTTGGCCGATGGCATCGGCGCATCGAGCAGGAAAATCAGTTTCTCGGCGTGCAGTGCGATGGCGGTTTCGGTGGCGGCGTTTTCCATCGTCAGGTTGAAAATCTCGCCGGTGGGCGAGTAGCCGAGCGGGGAGATCAGCACCACGTCGCCTTGTTCCAGACGCGAATGAATCGCCGTCGCGTTGATTTTGCGCACCTTGCCGGTGTGCATCAGGTCGACGCCCTGAATCACGCCTTGTGGGCAGGCGGTGACGAAATTGCCGCTGGTGACGCGGATTGCGGCATTGGCCATCGGCGAATTGGGCAGACCCATCGACAATAACGCGGCGATTTCGTGGTGCACGCGCCCGACCGATTCCTTGACGCACTGCAATGCTGCGGGATCGGTGACGCGCATGCCCATAACCGTTGGCGTTTCCAGTTGCGATTCGTCGAGGCGCAATTGGATTTGCGGGCGTGCGCCGTGCACCAGCACCAGACGCACGCCAAGGCTTGCGAGCAGGTTGATGTCGTGGATGAAGTGAACGAAATTGCTATCGGTGATCATTTCGCCGCTGAAGCCGATGACGAATACTTTATGCCGGAAGGCGTTGATGTACGGCGCAACGGAACGGAACCAGGACACGAATCCGGTGGTTTCGGTTTTTGTTTCGGCGGTCATCTTCAGTAATCTCCCCAGAGTGTTTGCATCGCTGCGATGGCGGCTAACGCTGCGGTTTCAGTGCGAAAAATGCGTTTTCCCAAATGCAGCGGTGCGAAATTCGTGTGTAACATCGCTGTTTCTTCTTCCGGTGTGAAGCCGCCTTCCGGGCCGATGCAAATCACTACATCGGCATCGGCGGGCGGTTGCGGCCTGTTTCTTAATCCTTCGGCGGCGCGGGTGGAGAGCATCAAGCGCACTTCTTGATCGGATTGCGATGCTTTCTTGCGGCTTAGCCACTCCGGCAAATCGAGCAACGGAAAAATGCGCGGCAGCCGGTTTCTGCCGCATTGCTCGCATGCGGAAACGATGATTTTTTGCCAGTGTTGCAGGCGCTTGGCGGCGCGGTCGCCGGATAAATGCACGATGCTGCGTGCAGCGGCGACCGGCTGAATGCGCGATACGCCCAATTCCACGGCTTTCTGGATGATCCAATCCATTTTCTCGTTGACGCAAACCGCTTGCGCCAGCTCGACGGTCAATGGCGATTCGCGGTCAATATCGAGATAAGCCTGCACCGAAACGGTGGTGCTCGATTTGGTAATCGCTTCGATTTGCGCGGAGAATTCGCCGCCTTCGCCGGTGAATAAGGTGACGGCATCGCCCGCTTTCAAGCGTAAAACCCGCGCCGCATGGTGCTTGTTTTCGTCGGATAACGCAATGGATTGGCCGATGGCGATTTTTTCCGGATGATAGAAGCGTGCGTGCATGACGGGGAGCGTACGGATCGGCGGCAAATTCGATAAATGAACTCATGATAATATAGCATGTTATGGAATTGGCATATTTTGAACGAGATGCCGGAACAAGCTTTTTAATATTTTTACGGATAGGAGTGAAGCAATATGGCAAGTTTGGAAACGCCGGTGTGCGATTTCGGCTGGAAAGCGGTTGATTTTGATTTGTTGGGTGTGGACGGCAAGCGCTATAACCTGGCGTCGGCAAAAGGAGAGAACGGATTGCTGGTGATGTTCATTTGCAACCATTGCCCGTATGTGAAGGCGGTTCAGGATCGCATCATTCGCGATATCAATGAATTAAAGCCGCTCGGGATGAACGCGATTGCGATTATGTCGAACGATCCGGCGGATTATCCGGAGGATTCGTTCGAGAACATGGCGCTGGTGGCGAAGCAACTGAATTATCCGTTCCCGTACGTGTGGGACGAGACGCAGGAAATCGCCAAGCGCTATGGCGCGGTATGCACGCCGGATTTCTTCGGTTTCAACAGCAAGCTGGAATTGCAGTATCGCGGGCGTCTCGACGCATCGCGCAAGGAAGCGGCACCCGCCGATGTGCGGCGCGATTTGTTCGAGGCCATGGCGCAAGTGGCGAAAACCGGAAAAGGACCGGCAGAACAAATCCCCAGCATCGGCTGCTCGATCAAATGGCGTGTGGAGTCATAGTGCTCGATCCTGTCATTGCAGCGGTTAGGGAAGTCGCGCATGAAGTGATCATGCCGCGCTATCTGCGCGTCGACCGGCAGTACAAATCGGACGGCAGTTTTTTTACCGAGGCCGATGTTGCGGCACAAAACGCTTTGCTGGAAAAATTGCAAGCTATTCGCCCTGCGCCTGCGATGGGCGAGGAAATGTCCGAGCAGGAACAGGCGGAGCAATGGGAAAAAGGGAAAACCGGGTTGTGGAGCGTCGATCCCATTGACGGGACCTCCAATTTTTTTAACGGATTGCCTTATTTTGCCATTTCAGTGGCGTTTATGGAGCAAGGCCGGGGCGTGTTGGGG